>JANMDE010000314.1:0-1991 GCA_031376105.1 Variovorax sp.
AGCACTTGCGGTTGGCTCACACAGGCGCGCGCCACCGCCAAGCGCTGCTGCTGCCCGCCAGAGAGCGTGCGCGCGGGGCGAGGGGCCAAATCCGCCAAATCGACTTGCTGCAGGGCATGAAAAGCCGCCACTTTGGCTGCCTTCCATGCGCCCAGCGTTTTGGGGCCAGCCAGCCATGCGGCCAGCGCAACATTGCTCAGCACGCTGGCCCGGAGCATCCAAGGCTTTTGAAACACGAAAGCCTGGCGCTTCAAGTCAGCCTGATAGACGCTGCCCTGCGTGGGCTGTAACAGCCCTTGCATCAAGCGCAGCGCCGAGCTTTTGCCACTGCCGTTTGCACCAACCAGCGCGACGCTTTCGCCTTTCTGCACCGCAAAGCTCACCCCCTGCAAAGCCTGCACCCGGCCAAAGCGCAAGGCCACATCGTTCAGATTGATGAGCAAGGGAGCGGTCATGCAGCCATCAATTCGCGTTGCTCGCGCCAGTTTTTCAGGAGCGCAATCCAGGCATTGAGGCCCAAAACGATCGCCATCAGCACCAACCCCAAGCCAAGCGCCAGCGGCAAATCGCCTTTGCTCGTTTCAAGCGCGATCGCCGTGGTCATCACGCGCGTGAAGCCGTCAATATTGCCGCCCACAATCATCACCGCGCCGACCTCGGCAATCGCCCGGCCAAAAGCGGCCATAGCAATCGAAAGCAAGACAAATCGCTCATCCAACAGAAGTAAAACCGCTCGCATGCCGCCGCCTGCGCCCATGGCTCTGATTTGCTCGCCATGACTGTGGTCGGCATCTTCCAAGCTCTGGCGCACCCAAGCAGCCACAATCGGAATCACCAGAAGGGTTTGCGCCAGCACCATGGCTTTGAACGAAAACAGCCAGCCCAGAAAGCCTAGCGGCCCGCTGCGCGACAGCAGCAAATACACCAGCAAACCCACCACCACAGAGGGCAAAGCCAGCAAAGCATGTAAACCTGCCAACACCACTTGCCGCCCCGCAAACCGAGCCACCGCCAGCCAAGCGCCCAGTGCAGCGCCGATCAAAAACCCCAGCATGGTGGCCGTGCTGCTCACAGCCAAAGACCGCCCAATGATCGCCCATAGCGCAGCATCACCAGAGGCAATCAGCGAGATGGCAGCCGAAAAACTATCGTAGAGAGAATTCACTGCGGCTAGCTTAAGCGCGGCAGCCGGGTAGAGCTATGGGGAGTAGCGAGCTATGAAATGCTTTGCATAAGCCTCAAGGCAGTGCTTGGATGAATTTTTCCATCGCTTGTGCCACGACCGTAGGCCGCGTGATGGTCGGAACATGCCCGGCGTCATCAACGATCACCATTTCACTATTGGGAATAAGTTGAGCTAACTTTTCTGAGTTAGCCAAGGGCGTGATGACATCCCGCGCACCATGAATAAGCAAGGTAGGCAGCTCAATTTGCGACAAACGATCTTCAAGTTGAACCGGCTCCAAGCATTCCATGAGCTCTACCGCGCTGACTGCGTTGGAGCGCATCACGATCTGCATACCCCAGCTGCGTTCTGCTTCGCAATGATTTTCCGGCGTGCAAGCGTTGACAAACATTTGCATTGTGGCTTCAAAATTGGCTTTGCATCCTTCTATTAATCGGCTTGCAGCCACCATTTTGCCGCCCTGATATCTGGGCGAAACCAACACCAACCCTTTAAATCGCTTGGGTTGCCGCAGCGCTGCCTCAAGCACGACACACGCGCCAGAAGACTCACTCGCCAACACACAATTTTCGATGTCGAGCGCATCCAGCACACGAAACAAATCATTCACCAAAAGCTCGAAAGTAATCGATGGCGCCCGACTGATGGACGCTCCGGTGCCGCGATGATCGTAGGTCACGGTGCGAAAGTGACGGCTCAACTGAGCAAAGGGCTCTTGCCACAGCTCGCCGCTGCCCACCCAACCGCCATGCGCAAGGATCGTTTGCGCACCGCCACCATTGCTCGAAACGAGCAAATCTGCGTC
>JANMDE010000343.1:0-3370 GCA_031376105.1 Variovorax sp.
ACTGGGGCAGCGCTTCACCGAAATCTGGCAAGGGCTGCCGGAATTATTTTTGCTCATCATTCTGGCCAGTTTCGTCGAGCCGAATTTCGCGTGGCTGCTATTGATCCTGATGGCGTTTTCGTGGATGGGATTGGCGCAGATCGTACGCGCGGAATTTTTGCGCACGCGGAATTTCGATTACGTGCGCGCGGCGCGGGCACTCGGTGCGAGCCATTGGCAGATCATCACCCGGCATGTGTTGCCCAACAGTTTGACGCCCGTGATCACCTTTCTGCCGTTTCGTATGAGTGGCGCAATTCTTGCGCTCACCTCACTCGATTTTCTCGGCCTCGGCGTACCGCCCGGCACGCCATCGCTGGGCGAGATGTTGGCGATTGGGAAAAACAGCATTGATGCTTGGTGGATTAGTTTGGCCACCTTTGCGGTGCTCGTGATCACGCTGCTGCTGCTGACTTTCATGGGCGATGCGCTGCGCGACGCGCTCGATCCTAGAAAGGCTGAAACATGACAGCCCTACTTGATGTCAAAAACTTGAGCGTTTCCTTCGCAGGCAAAGAAGTCGTTAAAAGTGTGAGTTTTTCGATCAACGCAGGCGAAAAGCTTGCATTAGTAGGCGAATCAGGCTCTGGTAAATCCGTCACGGCGTTGAGCATCTTGAAGCTCACTTTGAACGCCAAAATCAGTGGGCAAGCCCTATTCAATGAGGTTGACACGCTATCACTTTCAGAGCAAGAGCGGGAAATCCTGCGTGGCGACGACATCGCCATGATCTTCCAAGAGCCGATGACGGCGCTCAATCCTTTGATGACGATCGGTCGGCAAATAGCCGAGATGCTGGAGCTGAAGAAAGCCAGCAATAAGCAGCAAGCTTGGGCGCGGGCGATTGAGTTGCTGGTGGAAGTCGGCATCACCGAGCCTGAGCGCCGCGCGAATAGTTTTCCGCACCAGCTCTCCGGCGGGCAGCGCCAGCGGGCGATGATTGCGATGGCGCTGTCTTGCAGCCCGAAGCTCTTGCTCGCAGATGAACCCACCACTGCATTGGACGTGACGCTGCGTCTGCAAATTCTTGATCTCATTGGCGAGTTGCAAAAAAAGCATGGCATGGCGGTGTTGCTGATCACGCATGATTTAAATTTGGTGCGGCAATTTGCAGATCGCATCGCCGTGATGGAAAACGGTCATTTGGTGGAGCAGGGCAGTGTGAACGAGGTGTTGACTCGGCCGCAGCATGCTTACACGCAGCGCCTGCTGGCCAGCCGCCCGGTGCGTGATGTGTTGCCTGCCGATGCGGACGCACCACTGATGATGAAGGCCGCTGAACTGCGCATCACATACCCTCAACCGCTGGGTGGCTTCAAAGGCTGGTTTAAAAAAGGCGAGTTTGTTGCTGTGCATGAAGCCACGCTAGCGCTGCCGAGCGGGCAGACGCTGGGCATCATTGGTGAATCAGGATCAGGTAAATCCACGCTGGCTTTGGCGCTGCTTGGCTTGCTGCCCGCCTCCAGCACGCAAGGGCAGGTATTTTATAAACAAAAGCAGCCCTCTGCCCTTATAGAAAATGATAAGTATGCTACTGAAAACATAGCGTCTATGAAATTCGACACCACGCTTAGGCAATCGCTTCAAGTGGTGTTTCAAGATCCTTTTTCATCGCTTTCGCCGCGCATGACGGTGGAAGAAATTGTGGGCGAAGGCTTGCGAATTCATGAGCCACTCTTGGATGCGGCGCAGCGGCAGGTGCGCGTGTTGACGGCTTTGCTGGAAGTGGGTTTAGATGAGGCGCAGTTCCCCAATGTGCTGCAACGCTACCCGCATGAATTCTCCGGCGGCCAGCGTCAGCGCATCGCGATAGCGCGGGCGCTGATCGTGAACCCGCAAACTTTGATCTTAGACGAGCCCACCAGCGCATTGGATGTGACGATCCAGCAGCAAGTGCTGCGTCTCTTGCAAAAACTCCAACGCGAACGCGGCCTGTCGTATCTGCTGATCACGCATGATGTCGATGTGATCCGCGCCATGGCGCATGAGGTGTTGGTGATGAAAGATGGGCATATCGTTGAGCAGGGCAGTGTAGATGCTGTACTTGGAGCGCCTCAGCAGGCATATACCAAGCTCTTGGTGGCTGCGGCTCAGTGATCAAACAAGGTGCGAAACGCATGCAGCGCGGCTAACACATGCGCTTTGGCACTGCTCGCCACACCGAGTTGGCGCATAAAGCCATGCGACAAATCAGGCGCAGACTGCATCACCACTTTGCCACCTGCGTGCGCAAGCAATTGAGCATAACTGACGGCTTCGTCATACAAGGGATCATGCCAAGCTGCGATGATGACGCAGGGCGGCGGTGGCCTCGTCCATTGTTGGCGCATCGGGACTGCGCGTGGATCAGCGCTGATTTGCATCTGCGTCAGAGGCAGATGTGGGCTTAAAAATTGCTGCCAAAACCACTGCATGCTTTCTTTCGTTAAGCCGAGGCCTGAGCCGCGCTCGGTATAGCTTCGGTTGGTAAACTGCATGTCTGTGACGGGATAAAACAGCAGCGCGCCAGCCACTTGCACGGCATGCGTAGCGCGCAGCGTGTGCATGGCGACCGCAGCGAGATGCCCGCCTGCACTATCACCGCCCACGGCGATACGCTTGCAGCCCCAATGCGCCAGATGGGTATGCGCCCAAGCGACCGTCTCCTCAGCATCGTCGCAAGCAGCGGGAAACACATGCTCAGGTGCTTTGCGATATTCCACACTCAGCACCTTCATGCCCAAATGCAGTGCATGAAATTGCAGGCTGAGATGATGCGTTTGTAAATCGCCAAGTACCCAACCGCCCCCATGAAAATAGACAAGCAGCACATCTGACGACAGCGCCTTGGGCTCATACAGCCGTGCAGCTAAACGACGGCCTGGCAGCGGAACTTGCAGATCTTCGCTGCTGACGGGAACCATCAGCCCTTCAACTTGCAGGAGCCGGCTTGCTTCATGCATGAGGCTTCGCCTGCGCGAGATCGTGAGCTCGGAAGCGGGCACGGCGGCCGCTAGCGCAGCTGTCTTTTGCAGCAGATCGCGACTGGTCTCGTTGAGAGCATCGCCTTGTTGCAGGCCGTGCAAGCCAGTGAAGGTGGGGCTATCCGTATTCATACTTGCATTGTGAGATGAATGGAGAGCATCATTTAGCATCAAAAACTGCCCGCAACGACTTCGCGCAGCAAGCTCAGATCAAGGTATTTCCTCAAAGCTGCATTCACCGAGGCAGAATCGAGCTTTTCATACTTTGCATCAAACTCTATATTGGCATCAAAAGCGCGGCCTTCGCGCAGGTTGAAGGCGATGGTGTCGATCGCGTTGGCAGGCTGCGTGAGCCGGTCTTTCCTGCG
>JANMDE010000038.1:0-5464 GCA_031376105.1 Variovorax sp.
ATTTTTGCGAACATTTATATTCGACAACAAAAATACTTCAACCGATTTATCGAAATCGGCACGAGCTTGCGGACGGCGATTGTCAACTAAATTGAGCATTATTGTTTTAAGCGCCAAACCGAGGGTGGCAAACGTGAGCCTTTTGGCAAAATGCATGCTTGGAATGCAGATCACATCATCACCAACAGCCTGCTGGCCAACTTGCAACGCCACTCCGACCATCACATGCACGCTTGGAAGCCCTATGCCACCCTGCAAGACATGCCCGAAACCCCCCGCCTGCCCACAGGCTACGCAGGCAGTATCATCGTGGCCGCTATCCCGCCGCTTTGGTTTGCACTGATGCATCCGAAGTTAGAAGCATTGAAGAGGCGAGCGGAAGTTAAGGCTGCATAATTAAGGCTGCAGTGGCTTAAATAGTCTGCTAACACAGGCTCAAAGTGTTGGAATCGCCTGAAAAGCCTTTATAATCAATGTATTACACCCCAACGGGCGCAGCAAACGCCCGTTTTTTTATGCCCAAACGCTTTTCAGCTGAGATTTTCCGGCTACATGAGCGTTCAGGATGGGATGTTTATTGCCTTTTGGTTTATTGCGCCTGGAATGACAGCGAATTTAAATGCCACCGTGAGCCAGACCGTCGTCGGTCTGGGTTATGTCCTTGTTGAGATTGAACGCTCAGCAGGCGGCTTGCTGCGCGTCACGATTGATCATCCGTGGGCAGTGGGCCAAGAGGAGATTTTGGTAGCCGTGGAAGACTGCGAGCGCGTAACGCGGCAGTTGCAATACGTGCTGGAAGTGGAAAACGTTGATTACAAGCGCCTAGAAGTAGCCTCGCCGGGTATTGATCGGCCTTTGCTGAACGAAGGCGATTTTGAGCGTTTCTCCGGTGAGATTGTTGATTTGACTTTGAAGGTTGCCATTGGCATCGAAGTCGCCGCGCAAGGCGTGATCAACGGCGGCGGGGCGGTGAATGCCAATCGTAAGAAATTCCGTGGCACCTTGGGCAAGAGCGCGCAAGGCGGCTGGCAGATTGAGCTGGAAAACGAGGCGGCTAAGCCTCTGAAGCCTGGCGCGAAAGTGTCGAAGAAAAGATTAGAAGCCCCTGCTACGGTGATGGGCTTCACGCTGGATGAGCTCAAAGAGGCTCGCTTGGCTCCGATTGTGAATTTCAATGGCCGGCGCGGCAAGATATCTCCCCAAGAGATGCCTCTTGATGCGCAGGCTTGATGTTTTTTTGTTTTAGAACTCTGAAAGAAGGAGAGTGACCATGAATCGCGAAATGTTGATGCTTGTAGAAGCCATTTCCCGTGAGAAGAATGTTGACAGCGAGACCGTTTTCGGTGCGCTGGAGGCGGCGCTCGCGCAGGCTAGCAAGAAGATTTACCAAAACGAAGGACACGGCGAGGTGGAAATCCGCGTCACGATGGATCGCGATACCGGTGACTACGAAACCTTCCGCCGCTGGCTTGTCGTGCCAGATGATCAGGGCCTGCAAAACCCAGATGCTGAAGAAATGCTGATGGACGCGCTGGATCGCGTGACCGACGTGGAGCCGGGCGATTTCATTGAAGAGCAGGTGGATTCTGTGCCGATTGGCCGCATTGGTGCGCAAGCGGCCAAACAAGTGATTTTGCAAAAAATCCGTGATGCCGAGCGCGAGATTCTGCTCAACGATTTCATGAGCCGTGGCGATAAGATTTTTGTGGGCACAGTCAAGCGTGCTGACAAAGAAGGTTTGATCGTGGAGAGTGGTCGTGTGGAAGGTCGTTTGCGACGTTCCGACATGATTTCCAAAGAAAATCTGCGGACGGGTGACCGTGTTCGCGCCATGATTATGGAGGTTGACCCAACCTTGCGCGGCGCGCCGATCATTCTCTCGCGCAATGCGCCTGAGTTCATGATGGAGTTGTTTCGCAACGAAGTGCCCGAGATTGAGCAAGGCCTGCTGGAGATTAAATCCTGTGCCCGTGATGCGGGTTCGCGTGCCAAGATTGCCGTGCTGTCAAATGACAAGCGCGTTGACCCGATTGGCACCTGTGTCGGCGTGCGTGGTTCGCGTGTGAACGCAGTGACCAACGAGCTGGCTGGCGAGCGTGTTGATATCGTGCTGTGGAGCGAAGATCCAGCGCAATTCGTGATTGGCGCTTTGGCACCCGCCAATGTGTCTTCCATTGTGGTGGATGAAGAAAAGCATGCGATGGATGTGGTGGTGGACGAAGAAAACCTCGCCATCGCCATTGGCCGTGGCGGCCAAAATGTGCGCTTGGCTTCTGAGCTCACGGGCTGGAAGATCAACATCATGGATGCCAATGAGTCTGCTGAGAAGCAAGCGGGCGAGCAAGGCTCGATCCGCTCGCTCTTCATGAGCAAGCTTGATGTGGACGAAGAAATTGCCGATATCCTGATTGCCGAAGGCTTTACTTCTCTTGAAGAAGTGGCTTATGTGCCGCTGCAAGAGATGCTGGAAATTGAGTCGTTTGACGAGGATACCGTGAACGAGCTACGCACCCGTGCCAAAGACTCGCTCTTGACGATGGCGATTGCCAAAGAAGAGTCAGTGGAAGATGTGAGCCAAGACTTGCGTGAGTTTGAGTTCAATGGCAAGCACTTAAGCTCAGATCTGATTTCCAAGCTCACCGAAGGTGGCGTGCACACGCTAGACGACCTGGCTGATTTGGCCATCGACGAGCTGACCGACGTCACAGGCCAAAGCGAAGATGAGGCCAAAGCGCTCATCATCAAAGCACGCGAACACTGGTTTACTGCTGAAGCCAGTCCCGCCGTTGCCCCGCCGGCCGCAGAGTAAAGATCATGGAGACCCTCCCTTATGTCAAACACCACAGTCTCAGAATTCGCGGGCGAGCTAAAAAAGTCGGTTGATAGCCTGCTTGAGCAGCTCAACGGCGCAGGCGTTTCCAACCTCGCCGCCGGCGATGTGCTCACCGATGCTGACAAGCAAAAGCTATTGAGCTTTTTGCAAATCAGCCACGGCACAGCCGCAGGCGAGCGCAAAAAGATCACGCTCACCAAAAAATCCACTACCGAGATCAAGCAAGCCGATGCCACAGGCAGGGCGCGTACGATCCAAGTGGAAGTGCGCAAAAAACGCACTTTTGTTCAACGCGACGAAGAAGTGGCAGCTGCGCCAGAGCCAGTTGCCCCGCCGCCCGAGCCCACCCCAGCTCCACCGCCACCAGAGCCTGTAGCAACGCCCGTGCTTGCACCTGTGGCGGCGTCCGTTTCGGCCAGTGCAGTGCCAGCACCTGTGATTGATGCTGCCGAGCAGGCACGCCGCGATGCCGAAGCTGCGCGTCAGCTTGAGTTTGTGCGCCGACAAGAGCTGGAATTTGAAGAGCGCCGCCGCCAAGAAGCGTTGCGCAATAAGCCTGCTGAGACCGTTGCGCCTGCCAGTGAAGCATCTGTCCAGCCTGTAAATTCTGAAGAAAAACAGGCGCCAGCCCTCATAGAACCTGCGCCGAGTGCGCCTGAAATCGTTGCGGCTCCTGCGCCGCTGACGCCCGCTGAGCTTGCCTCGCAAGAGGCCGCCCGTGTGGCCGAGCAAGACGATCGCCGCCGCAAGGCCATGGATGAGGCGCAAGCCATTCGCGCCATGATGAGCGCGCCTAAGAAAGTGCTCGTGGCTAAAAAGGCTGACGAGCCTAAACCGCCTGCCACTGCTGTGAAAGGCACATTACACAAACCTGCAGCGGGTGCAAAAAAAGCTGACGGTACGCCGGTATCGACAACTGCGCCAGGTGCTGGCGTGGGTGCGAAGAAAACTGAAGTCAAATCCGAAAAACTGTCGTCAAGCTGGAGCAAAGATGCTGACGGCAAGAAAAAGGAAATCAAGACCCGTGGCGACAGCTCGGGTGGTGCAGGGCGCAATAACTGGCGCACAGGCCCGCGTGGCAAGCGCGGTGGCCGTGAGGAGCGCGAAGAACAAGCGCCAGCAGCGCCGGTTGAAGCGCGCGTGTTGGAAATTCACGTGCCCGAGACGATTACCGTAGCCGAACTGGCTCACAAGATGGCCGTGAAATCTTCCGAAGTGATCATGAAGCTCATGAAACTCGGCCAGATGGTCACGATCAACCAGTCGCTTGATCAAGACACCGCGATGATTCTGGTGGAAGAGCTCGGTCACAAAGCCGTGGCAGCCACGCTGGACGATCCAGAAGCCTTCACAACTGAAGAGGCGGGCGAATTCACCGCTGAACTGCTTCCCCGCGCCCCTGTGGTGACGGTGATGGGCCACGTGGATCACGGCAAAACCTCTCTGCTCGACTATATTCGCCGCGCCAAAGTGGCTTCGGGTGAAGCAGGCGGTATCACGCAACACATCGGCGCTTATCACGTCGAAACGCCACGCGGCATGATCACCTTCCTCGATACGCCTGGCCACGAGGCCTTCACGGCCATGCGTGCACGGGGTGCGCAGGCAACTGACATCGTGATTTTGGTGGTCGCAGCGGATGACGGCGTGATGCCGCAAACCAAAGAGGCCATCAAGCATGCAAAAGCTGCGGGTGTGCCGATTGTGGTGGCGATGAACAAGATCGACAAACCAGATGCCAACCCTGATCGCGTTAAAGGCGAATTGGTGGTGGAAGAGGTTGTGCCTGAAGAGTTTGGTGGCGAGTCGCCCTTCGTGTCGGTATCTGCCAAGACCGGTCAAGGCATTGACGCTTTGCTGGAGCAAGTGCTCTTGCAGGCGGAAGTATTGGAGCTGAAAGCACCGATTAACGCCATGGCCAAAGGCTTGGTGGTGGAAGCGCGGTTGGACAAAGGTCGTGGCCCTGTCGCTACCGTGCTCGTGCAAACCGGCACGCTCAACGTGGGCGATGCGATTTTGCTCGGCGCAACCTATGGCCGCGTTCGCGCCATGTTGGATGAAAACGGCCAAAGCGTGAAATCTGCTGGCCCATCGATTCCGGTGGAAATCCAAGGCTTGGCCGAAGTGCCGCGCGCTGGCGATGAGTTCATGGTGATGCTGGACGAAAAGCGTGCGCGAGAAATCGCCACCTACCGTGCTGGCAAATACCGCAGCACCAAGCTGGCCAAGCAGCAAGCCTCCAAGCTGGAAAACATGTTCACCGACATGACATCTGGCGAGATCAAGATGGTGCCGGTCATCATCAAGGCCGATGTGCAAGGCTCGCAAGAGGCGCTGGCCACTTCGCTGCTCAAGCTCTCTACCGAAGAGATCAAGGTGCAGATCGTGTATGCCGCAGTGGGCGGCATTTCCGAGAGCGATGTGAATTTGGCAATTGCTTCTAAGGCTGTGATCATTGGCTTTAACACCCGCGCTGACCAAGGTGCGCGTAAAACCGCCGAAGGCAATGGCATCGATATTCGTTACTACAGCATCATCTATGACGCTGTGGACGATTTGAAGGCAGCCATGAGCGGCATGCTCACGCCTGATAAGAAGGAAGAAATCATCGGCACGGCCGAGATTCGTCAG
>JANMDE010000398.1:0-4084 GCA_031376105.1 Variovorax sp.
GAATTCGAATTTTCTCCACCAGCGTAGTCAGGGTTCCACGTTCGCAGCGGTTTCAACTTCAGACGTTCGATCTGTTCCGATTCCAGCATTTGGCTTCCCTGTTCAGGAAAAGATCGCGGCCATCCTCTCCACCATCGACACAGCCATCGAACAAACCGAAGCACTGATCGAGAAATACCAGCACATCAAAGCCGGCCTGATGCACGACCTCTTCACCCGTGGCGTGCTCCCCACCGGCCAACTGCGCCCACCCCGCGAACAAGCGCCTGAGCTGTACCAGGAAACGGCGATTGGGTGGATTCCGAGGGAGTGGCAGTATGAGTTGCTTGACAAACTTGCGCACCGTGGCAGCGGCCATACGCCTAACAAGGATCATTCAGAATATTGGAATGGCGGTATCAAATGGGTATCGCTGGCGGATTCCAACAAGCTGGACCAACTCTACATTTCCGATACGGAGCTTGAAATCAGCCACAAGGGCATCGTGAATTCATCAGCGGTGTTGCATCCCGCTGGCGTCGTAGTTCTATCGCGTGACGCAGGCGTGGGCAAAAGCGCCATCACCACTGAGCCAATGGCTGTTAGTCAACACTTCATGTGCTGGAAGTGCGACCAAAAGATGGACAACCATTTTCTGTATTACTGGCTGCAATTCAACAAGCGCACGTTCGAGAACATCGCCATGGGCAGCACCATTCTGACCATTGGTTTGCCCTACTTCAAACGCTTGAAGACTGCATGCCCGGTCGAACTGATTGAGCAACAAGAAATTGCCAAGAAGCTCAAGTCGGCAGACACCCGTATTTTCGCAATGCAGAATCACTTGGCAAAACTGCGCCAACAAAAACTCGGTCTCATGCAAGACCTGCTCACCGGCAAAGTCCCGGTCACCGTGGATGCAT
Organism: Variovorax sp.; assembly: GCA_031376105.1. Lineage (GTDB taxonomy): Bacteria > Pseudomonadota > Gammaproteobacteria > Burkholderiales > Burkholderiaceae_C > JANMDU01. The sequence continues at coordinate 903 of JANMDE010000398.1, forward strand.
CCCCTTCAGAGGCCGTGGCGTGATTGCTTACCTGCGCGGCAATTTGCTGGAAGACGATGCTCAGGCGCTGGTCAACACGGTGAACACCGTGGGCATCATGGGCAAAGGCATTGCGCTGCAGTTCAAGCAGCGTTTCCCGGCCAACTTTGTGGCCTATGCCCAGGCTTGCAAGCTGGGGCAGGTGCAAACCGGGCGCATGTTCATCACCGAGCCGGGCGAGCTCACCGGCCCGCGCTGGGTGGTCAACTTCCCCACCAAGCAACACTGGCGCAACCCTTCGCGCATGGAGTGGGTGGTGGATGGCCTGCAAGACCTGCGCGGCTTCCTGATCGGCAACGCCGTGGAGTCGATTGCCTTGCCCGCCTTGGGCGCTGGTTTGGGTGGCCTGCCGTGGGCGACAGTGCGCGGGCACATTGAAGCCGCGCTGGGCGATTTGGCGTTGGATGTGCGGGTGTACGAGCCTTTGTAAACCGGATCGACAGACACGATTGTGGGATTGCCAATTAAGCGCCATAATCAGAGCTAATTAAGGAGCTAACTATGGAAGCAATATATACCGATGTGATGGTCAGCATGTCGGAGTTCAAGAAGAACCCTGCAGCCGTGTTGCGCGAGGCCAATCGCCGCCCGGTGGCCGTGCTGAACCACAACAAGGCGGCTTTTTACATGATTGAGCCTGCCCTGTTTGAGGCCATGCTAGAGGAGCTGTCTGACCAGAAGCTGGGTCGCACGGTGTTGGCCCGCATGAGTGAGCGTGCGCAGGCCATCGAGGTGGATATCGATGCCATCTAAGGCCGCGCAAGCCAAAGAGCCCGCGCGTAAGCACAAGTACCGCTTGCAGTTTGTCCCCAGCGCCTGGGCAGAATGGCAAAAGCTGGATGGCTCGGTCAAAGAACCCTTGCGCAAATTGCTGAAAAAGCGGCTGGACAACCCCCATGTGCCCGGCGCGGCGCTGCACGGGGCGCTGGCGGGGCACTACAAAATCAAACTCAACAAGCAAGGCTACCGGCTGGTCTATGGCGTGCAGGATGATGTGCTGATCGTCATGGTGATGGCGGTGGACAAGCGCGAAGACAGCGTGGTGTATCAGTCGGCCATGCAACGCATCACAGAAAAGATGGCCGAGCTGGCCAAGGCCGTTCAGAAACGCATGAAGTCATGAAGACCGGCAACAAGCTGCCCATCAACCTCTCTGACCTGCTGCGCCAGCGCACGGTAGAGGGCGAGCGCATTGAATACAAGGCGGGCTGGAACCCGGATGCCATCCTCCGCACGCTGTGCGCGTTTGCCAACGATTTTGAAAACCTGGGTGGCGGCTATGTGGTGATCGGGCAGGATTGCGATGCGAATGGCCAGCCCGTTTTTCCGCCCACCGGCTTGGCCGGAAACCAGCTCGACAAGATTCAGCAAGAGCTGCTGGCGGCTTGCCAGTTGATCCAGCCGCCTTATTTCCCTGCGCTGAGCATGGAGGTGGTGGAAGGCCGCAATTTGCTGGTGCTGTGGGCGCCGGGCGGGATGAACCGGCCTTATAAAGCGCCAGCTTCCGTATCCGCCAAGGTAAAAACCTGGCATTACTACATTCGCCGCTATAGCAGCACAGTGGAGGCCAAAGGCGAGACGGAGCAGGAGCTGCTGGGCCTCACTGCGCAAGTGCCTTGGGATGATCGCTTTGCGCAGCAAGCGCAGATCAGCGATTTATCCAAGCCTTTGATGCTGGAGTATTTGAGCGAGGTGGGCAGCGCTTTGGCCGATGATGCGCCAGGCATGACGCTGCAAGAGCTGGGGCGGCAGATGAATATTGTGGGCGGCGCAAGCGAAGCGCCACACCCGAAGAATGTGGGGCTGCTGTTTTTCAATGATGCGCCGGCGCGTTTTTTCCCGTACACGCAGATTGACGTGGTGTGGTTTCCTGATGGGGCCGGGGGCGATCGGTTTGATGAAAAGGTGTTCAAGGGGCCGCTTGCGCGCATGCTGCGTGATGCGCTGGGCTTTATTCAGCGCAACTATTTGGTAGAGACGGTGGTGAAGCACGCTGACAGGGCCGAGGCGACGCGGGTGTGGAATTTTCCGTATGCAGCGATTGAAGAGGCTCTGGTGAATGCGGTGTATCACCGCTCGTATGAAGTGCGTGAGCCGATTGAGGTGCGCATTGACCGAAAAGAAGTGGTGATTTTGAGTTTTCCAGGGCCTGATCGCTCGATCAAATTGGCCGACTTTGAGGCGGGCCGGGCGGTGAGCCGGCGCTATCGCAATCGGTGCATTGGCGATTTTTTGAAAGAGCTGGACTTGACTGAAGGGCGCTCCACGGGTGTGCCCAAAATGCTCAAAGCGATGGCTGCCAATGGCTCGCCTGCTCCGGTTTTTGAAACGGACGATGACCGGCTGAGTTACTTGGTTCGACTGCCCGTGCACCCGCTAGCGGAGCATGCGCAGGATGAGACCGATCAAGTCACCACGGAAGTCACCACGGAAGTCACCACGGAAGTTATCCGGCTGTTAAGTGCCTTGCAAGGTGACATGCCCCGAGCGTTGCTGCAGGAGGCCATGGGCTTGAAGAACGCCGAGCATTTCCGTAAAGCTTACCTGCTGCCGGCCCTATCTACCGGCATGGTGGAGATGACGCTGCCCGAAAAACCCAACAGCCGCAGCCAGCGCTACCGCCTCACAGCACAAGGCCGGAAATGGCGGGCTAGCCAAGGCGCAAAGCCATGAGCGAATACACCGAAGTCGAGCTTCCCTTCCTTGAGCAGCTCGCCGCCCAGGGCTGGACGGTGATTGACCAAGGCTTTGCCAGCATTCCGCAAGACCCAGCGGCCAGCTTGCGCGCATCGTTTCGCGAATGGTTGCTGCCCGGTGTGTTTGATGCTGCGGTGCGCCGCATCAATACTTTGCCTGATGGCAAGCCATGGCTCACCGAGCGTCAGCTAGACGACCTGCGCGGCCAACTGCTGCGACAGCCCAACCGCACGCTGCTGGAAGCCAATGAAGCCGTTCAGGCCCTGCTGTTCAAGGCGCAGGTGGATGTGAACGAGGCCACAGGCGAGGCCGACCCAGTGGTGCAGTTGATTGACTTTGCGCACCCTGAAAACAACTCGTTTCACGCGATCAACCAATTTCGCATTGACACGCCGGGCGGCGCGCGCGCCTTCATCATTCCAGACATTGTGTTGCTGGTGAATGGC
>JANMDE010000415.1:0-5347 GCA_031376105.1 Variovorax sp.
CCGATTTCGTATTCACCGCCGAAGTCCTGACTCCAGATCGTGAAGCCAGCCTGGCGTTCAGGATGCAAGACAGGGACAACGGTTATCTTTTGATTCTCATCCCTACTGGCGTTGAGCTCGATGCCAAATTAGTCACGGGTGCAGCCAACAATTTCTACATGAACTTCTTGGTCGATCTCGACTGCGTAAAAAACGAAGATATCACCACGATGACGATTGCAGACATTCGTGTGAACCGCCGCATCATCGTCTGGATTCCTGGCGCAGGCGCGTTGCAGCCCGACGGTTACACCCGCTATAGCGTTGCATCCATAGATGCGCAATGGCTCATCGTGGGTTCGCCGACGTTGGGCATGGGCGCAAATCCCAGCGGCCCCGCCACAGCGCTGGGGCTGACTGGTTTTCCAAATGCCTGCATCGTGGATGGCGTGTCTTCCGACGGTGGTTTGCCGCGCAACCTGAATGTGCCCGCATGCGTTACCGGCGCAGCCTTGCCGACCACAGCATCCGCTTCTTGTGGGGTAGGCCACAAGGGCGCGTTGATTCTGCTCGGCGATTCCAACAACACCGCAGCCAAGACGTATAACGTCAAACGCGTGAAGATCAAAGATCGAGTGATTGTGTTTCGCTAGGACCCGCGGCGTTGTTCTGAACGAACACGCGCCATCTGCAACACGCCAAACACAATTTCAAACACGGTAAACGCCAATATGCTGGCGCTTGCGCCCTGCATCACTGCGTAGATTTGCCAAATCGCAAACAAGGCTCTGGCGAGAGCATCTAAGCGCCCAAGCTGCACGCTGGGCTGCAACCAACGCGCCAGCGACCAGACAACCACCACCGAGCCCAGCAAATTCGCCATCAGCACGTGCGCTGGGTTAAGCGGCGGGAAATTGCCCGGCAAAGCCAAAGAGCCAGCGATGTTTTGCAGCAAGCCATACACCCATGCAAACGTCCAAGGCAGTGCAAACACCCAAGTGACGGCGAGATCGTATGCAGCGCTCGCGCGCACAATGCGCAGGTATTGCGGGGGTGTGAAAGTTAAAAGAGACATGGTGGGTTCGTCAAAAAGTTAAATAAGCGGGCAGTGTCAACCCTAAAGTACACTGCAAGGTCAAGCGCTTTTTTTGAGATGTCATGCTTTTGATCGGACAACTTGCCAGCGCCACCGGCCTATCGCGCGAAGCTTTGCGCTTTTATGAGCAAACTGGGCTGATCCGCGCCCAGCGCCAGCCCAATGGTTATCGTGTGTATCCACCCGAGGCAGTCGACATCGTGCGCTACATTCGCATGGCGCAGCAGCTGGGTTTTAAGCTCGGCGAAATCAGCGAGAAGCTGCCAGCCCTGTGGGATGCACCCAATCAAACAGAAGCGATCGGCGCATTTTTAGCTGAGAAGGTGACGGAGATTGACGAACGCATCGCACAATTGCAGACGCTGCGCATGGGTTTGCTCAGCCGCATCGGCAGCGTGTGCCCATTGCAAGCTGATCAAACCAACGTACAGATCACCGGCGTCTGATCAGACCAACGAGCAGACCACAGGCGTGTGATCTGATGGCCGCTCATTTTTGCGCGGTGCTTTGTCGATGATGCAGCTTTGCACGCGGGGCTTCAAGGCATCGCTCACCAGCGTGTAATCAATGCGCAAGCCCTTGTTGCGGCGGAAGGCGAGGTCTCGGTAATCCCACCAGCTGTAGAGTTTGGGCGCTTGCTCAAAGAGGCGGAAGGCGTCACTCAAACCGAGGCCTAGCAGTTCATTGAATTGATCGCGCTCAGCTTGCGTATGGTGAATCGTCTCGCGCAGGCCCACCGGGTCATGCGTGTCGCGGTCGTCGAAAGTGATGTTGAAATCGCCCACGAGCACGAGTTGCGGATGCTTCGCCAGCTCTTCCTGCAGCCACTCGCGCAGGGCTTTGAGCCAGCGCATTTTGTATTTGAATTTATCGGAGCCCGGCTCCTGGCCATTCACAAAATAGCCATTGACCACGCGAACGCTACCAAGCGATGTTTGCAGGGTCGCTGCAATGATGCGGCTTTGCTCATCTTCAAAACCGGGAATATTCTTTTGCACAGAACCTGGGATCACCTGCGCCGCTTCGCTTCTCACCAACCAAGCCACGCCGTTGTAGGTCTTCTGGCCAAACGCTTGCGAGCTGTAGCCCACCGCTTCAAAATCAGCGAACGGAAATTTGTCATCCGTCATCTTCAGCTCTTGCAAACCTAGCGCGTCAATCTTCTCGCCCTCAGCCTGCGCGGCCAGCCAATCCAAGACTTGGTTGGCTCGGATATTGAGAGAATTTACGTTCCAAGTGGCGATTTTGAGAGTCATATTGGCGATTCGCCCTTATATTTAAAGAATAGTTTGCTATTGAATACGCAGTATGCTCATATGTGTAAGGCGGCAAAAACACCTACCACCAAGCCCGCTGCGCCCGCGACAAACATGCCCCATTCCAGCCATTTTCTCTTTGTGAGCAAGGCAATCGCGGCCAATGCAATGGCAACTTGCAGCAAGGTGGTTGATTGCGCCCAGCGGTGGTGCACATGCATTTGTGCATCGGACTGCCGATCCCAAGCGGTGGCCTCGGCTTCAAGCTTGTCCGCAACGGCTTTGATCTCGGTTTTTTCCTTTTCATATCGGTCAATCTTGGCTTGGTACTTCGCTTTGTCAGCCTCGACGGTGGTTAAATCGCGCGATACCTCCGCGAGGGATTGCTTGGTGCTTTTCGATTGAAAATAATTCCATTGATTGGAAGCCTCTGTTTTTTTGATCGCAGCATTGTTTTTATACAAACCAGCATTGGCTTGGGTCGCGCCACTCATGTAGCCAAAAATCGCACCCACGGTGGCAATCATTGCGGTAAAAAGTGCGATTTGGTTGATTAAACTGCCGCCTCCCAAGCCAGTGTGCTCATCGCTGCCATGGCCAGAATGGCCACCTTGCTGCGCATGCTCCAGCTCGTGATCGTGTGGGCCGTGAACGTGAAAACCTTGTCCTGACATTGTGAATTCCTGTTAAGTCGTAGATTTTAAAAAAGTAAGAAAGCTGTAGCGCAAACCGTTGGCTGCCAGATGCGATTCGCGCTCAGTCTCGCGCCACTCAGCGCCCAATTGGGGGGCAAACGCATCGCCTGTAAATTCAGCATCAATTTCTGTGATGACAAGCTTGTTCGCTAGCGGCAGAGCCTCAGCATAAACTTGCGCGCCACCGATGACCCACACATCAGCGACACCCAGTTGCTCACAATAAGATAGCGCACTATGTAAATTTTGTAAAGGCAAGGAGCCATTTTCTTTTAAAATTTCACGGGTGGAGGCATCCGAGGAGATCACCAAATTCAAGCGGCCGGGCAGGGGTCTGAATTTTTTGGGCAATGAATCCCATGTCTTGCGGCCCATGATCACTGGGCAGCCCAGAGTTACTTTTTTAAAGTGCGCGAGATCTTCTGGCAAATGCCAAGGCATCGATCCTTGGTAACCGATCACGCGATGATGGGCTTGCGCCCAAATAAGGTTGATTTGCATCAGGTTTACACCGCGACGGACGCTTTGATCGCCGCATGATGTTGATAATTCAGCACCTCAAAGTCTTCGTATTCGTACTCAAAAATTGAAGCGGGCTTGCGTTTGATCAGAAGCTGGGGGTAGGGCAGGGGTTCTCTTGAAAGCTGGGTGGAGACTTGTTCGACGTGATTGCTGTAAATGTGGCAATCGCCACCCGTCCACACAAAATCGCCTACGTCTAAATCGCATTGCTGAGCGAGCATGTGGGTTAGCAGCGCATAACTGGCAATATTGAACGGCACACCGAGAAAAATATCGGCGCTGCGCTGGTAAAGCTGGCAAGACAGCTTGCCTTTACCTCCTATGTCAGTGGGAGGAGCCACGTAAAACTGAAATAACGCATGGCAAGGCATCAGCGCCATCTCGGACAGCGCGGCCACATTCCAGGCGCTCACGATGATGCGGCGCGAATCGGGATTGGTTTTGAGCTGATCCACTACCTGCGCAATTTGATCAATATGTCCGCCGTCCGGTTTGGGCCAACTGCGCCACTGCACGCCATACACCGGCCCCAGATCACCTGTCTCCTTATTCGCCCATTCATCCCAAATCGTCACACCGCGCTCCTGCAGCCATTTCGCATTGCCATCGCCGCGCAGAAACCACAGCAGTTCCAAAATGATGGATTTCAGATGCACCTTTTTCGTGGTGACCAGCGGGAAGCCCTCGGCAAGATTGAAGCGCAGTTGATGGCCAAACACAGAGCGTGTGCCCGTACCGGTGCGATCAGTTTTGGCCACGCCGTGATCAAACACATGGCGCATGAAGGTTTCGTATTGGTTGCTTGGCATGATGGAATCAGAGTTTTAATAGCCGCCGAAGAGGGTGTCCATGGCATCTTGAATGCTGAGTTGCTGCGAAGCGAGATTATCAATAGGGCGTTTCAATTCAAAAGCAGCAATAGCCATAAGCGCGGCAGTGTTCATGATGACGAGTTTGCCTTGAATGGAAAATTGTGGGTTGAGATTTCGCACGGTGGCCGTCAAGCTAGAGGGTATCTGCAAGGGCACCACCACACGGGTTTCAATCAGATCGAGAAAAGAGTTTTGCACATCGAGCAAATAGGGCATCCATTTTCGCTCATGGGGATCGGGATGCTCATAAACGTCAAAGCGTGCCATGTGTCTCAAGCCTTCTTACCGGTGCTCAGGCCTGCACCCCAAGTGCGGTATTTCGCAAGCGGCAAGCCCTCTTGCTCAATGCGCGCGTTGTAGGCGGCAAAAGCCTCGCGGTTTTCCTCGCGCCATTGCTCCCAGTATTGACGCTTCATCTCTTGTGAAAACCAAGCATCGACAGTTTGCGACATATTGATGCCTAATTTCTTGGCCAGATCAATCGCCTCAGACGACAAGGTGAGATTGACGGCGCGCTTGGTCGATTTGCTTGGAGACGCAGGCGATGTGATTTTGGGCATCATCGTTTCCTCTGTGGCATATTCATGGGGGTATTTCATGCGCAAAAAGTATGCGCATGAATTTCCAGCATTATGGCATGCCATGCCTATTTCAGTGCGTTTTTCAATGGCACAGCGCCTTGAAAAATTCACATATCATGCATTCACAAAAATCCATTTAAAAGCCCATGCAAACCCATCATCCCTCGACTCCAGCCACGCCAATGCCACTGGATGTTTTGATTGTAGGCGCAGGCTTATCAGGTATTGGCGCCGCTCGGCATTTGCAGGCGCAGTGCCCCAATTTGAGCTGGGTGTTGTCGCCGACCCAAATTTGACCAGTTAAACCCACAAGTGCCGATTCAAAACTGACCAGGGTGTTCCACTG
>JANMDE010000451.1:0-2855 GCA_031376105.1 Variovorax sp.
CCACAGTGAATCTAGCCCCGGAATTTTGTCGGCAAAAAACTCCACAAAAACCATAAAGCCGCTGCCCATCAACATCGCTGGGTGCTGCAAGATGCTCAGCCCTGATGGCAGAGGAATGAAACCCATGAAGCCAGCCAAGCCCGTGAGAAACACCACAAGATAGAGCCGAATGCCTGCCGCCCAACCCAGCGCAGCAGCCAGCGCCGCCAATGCAGCCGTATCCATCTTGCCCACCACCTTGCCAACGCTGCCAGCCACATCCCCGCCCGACGCGAACACGCCTTGCATGATTTGCTGAAGGTATTGAAGAATCATGTCCATGGTGGCTCCTAGGTTTTTTTGCGGAGCTTACGCCAGCCAAGATGGTTTGCGCTTGCTCAAAAAAGCCGACACACCTTCGCGCCCTTCAAAGCTCGAACGAATATCGGCAATCCCCTCAACCGTTTTCGCCACCAGCGGTTGACTGATCTCTGCATACGCCACATCTTGCAATAACTTTTTGCACACTTTCACCGCATTCGGGCTGTTTTTCACCAGCGCCTGCGTGATCTCATGCACTTTTGCATCCAGTTGATCCGCCGCCACAACTTCATGCACAAAGCCCAGCCGCAGCGCCTCTTGTGCTGAAAACCGCTCCGCCGTCAAAAAATACCGATGCGAAGCCCGAACCCCCAGCGCCCGAATCACGTAAGGGCTGATCGTCGCCGGAATCAGCCCCAACTTGACCTCGCTCAAGCAGTAGCCCGCCGACTCCACACTCACCGCCACATCACAGCAAGCCACCAGCCCCATGCCCCCCGCAACCACATCCCCCTGCACCCGAGCCACCGTCGGCTTCGGGCACTCATAAATCACCCGCAGCATCTCAGCGAGCTTGCCCGCATCGGCCAGATTCTCTTCCCGAGAAAAATCGGCCATCCGCCGCATCCAATTCAAATCTGCGCCGGCGCAAAATGCAGTGCCTTCTGCCGCCAACACAATGCAGCGCACATCATCACGCTGGCCCAGCTCAGTGAATGCTTGTGTGATCTCGGCAATCACTTCATCGTTGAAAGCATTGCGCACGTCGGGGCGATTCAATGTGATGCTTCCGATGTCATTCGTCACATCAATTTTCAAGCTAGTACTCATGCTTTGCTTTCCTCTTGCAACATGAATACCAAGTCCAACTCCGGGCAAGGCTGCCCCAGCATCGTGAGTGCTGCTGTGATCTGGCCGCGGTGATGCGTGCCATGGTTAAACACATGCGCCAACGTAGCGGCAAATGGCAATGAGAGCGCTTGGCCATTCGTCGTGGTGTAAGCCAACTTACCTTCAAAGCGCTCCGCAGGCCAAGACTCCATCAGTGGCTGCCAATTTGCTGCGCCACCCCTGAGCGCTTGCGCGAGGCGCTCGCGGTCTGGCTCGGCTTCCATGTCGAGCGTTAATTTTGGCGAAATGCCTTTGGCAAAGCGGGGATACCAAAGCAAATGCTCGCCCACCAGCAGATGATTGAGCGTGCCGTGAATCGATTTGAAAAAGAGCCCCACATCGCGGCGATATTGCTCGTCCGTTAAAGGCTCACAGGCTTTGAGCAAACGCTTGGTGGCCCAGACGTTGTAGCGAGCCAAATCAAGAAAATACTGATGCGGATTCATGGCTGCCAAACCACCGCGTCATCAACGGCATACAGTTTGCACTGGCCTTGCCCGCTTTTGTTGCAATTATCCAAAGCGCGCTTGAGCGGATCATCACCCATTTCAGCCCAGCCCCAAGCCCCGCTGGGAGCGATTGCAAATGCACGGGGCATTTGCTTGGTGAGAAAGTTCTTGTAGCCATTTCGTCCTGTTTCTCTCACATGTGGCAGTTTGGTTTCGTCATCCAAAGCTGCAAAATCTGTCTTGGGTGGAATAGACATAACGCTGGGTACGTTGCTGTACTTAGCATACGTCACCGCTGTAGGCAAACCAATGCTCTGCATAAAAGTTCCTACTTTGGGTTGCCAAATCGGCTGGCCAGCGTTAGAGCCAAACATGCTGTGAGCATCCGAACCAAAATTACCAAAAGCCACCAACTCTGCTTTTGCGACAGCAGCGGTGTAGTTTTCAAACATGGGTCTGAAAGTGTACGGCGCAAAGAAACTGTCGTTATCACCATAAAACCAGATGGATGGAACTTGTGTCACTTTGCCAAAGTTGCCCGCAGCACGACCCAAACTGCCCTCCCATCCTGCACATGAGTCTTGCCTCAAGCCACCCGCGAAATTGACCAAGCCCTTCACGCCCGGGTAATTTAGAGTGCCAAAAGCAAGCGTTGTCCAGCCACCATGCGATTGACCCATGACTAAGATACTGTTTTTGTCTGCCCAGCCTTGACTCACTGCCCAATCCAGCACCGCCTTAACATCTTGCGCCTGCTGTAAGCCATTGCTGTCAATATTGCAACCGCCCCCAATGTAGTTGCCTGTCGATTTGGAAAAACCTTGCCGCATGGGCATCAGCACAGCGTAACCGCGTTGCAGGAAAAAACGTGCAGCTGCACTATGCCGTGCTCGCCCTTGGAAGCGCGGATCACCAAGTGCTTTGCCGTGGTTGATGATCACTAAAGGGAAGGGGCCCTCGCCGTCTGGTTTGTATATCGTGGTTTCGAGCTCAAACGTGAACAAGCCACCTTTCTTCGCAACCATCACAAGCTGCTCATTCACGCTGGCATCCAGCTCTTGCGCCCACGCAGGGAGCAGACACATCGACATAAAAACAGCGAACAGCCATTTTCTCAGGCTGTTATTCGCAGCCACCAGCATCGTTCCTCGCATGAGGTTCATCGCATTGCTCCTGTTGTGTTGAACATGATCCTGCCAGTACTTTACATCCTAA
>JANMDE010000479.1:0-4950 GCA_031376105.1 Variovorax sp.
CTGCACACCACCGCAGCCGTAATGCCCACACACAATCACATGCTCCACTTTGAGCATGTCCACCGCATACTGAATCGTCGATAGCGCATTCAAATCCGAATGCACCACCACATTGGCCACATTGCGATGTACAAATACTTCGCCGGGCTCTAGCCCAGTGATCTGATTGGCCGGCACACGCGAATCCGAGCAACCAATCCACATATAACGCGGATTTTGCTGCTGAGAAAGCCCCGTAAAGAAACCGGGCTTGTCCCGCTCCATCGAAGCGGCCCATTGTTTGTTGTGATTTAGAAGGTGGCGAAGAGGCATAGCTTTTTTAGTTCAATCTGTCTTGCCAATAGTTTGGCCGACGATGTTGATGCATAAATGCGATCACTCGGATCGGAAGCATGTCGCGATAAATAACCGAATAAGGAAATTTATTCAGGCGAAACGCACGAATATCTCGCACAACCGGATGCCATGCGTGCGGCATTTGCCCAATCAATCGCTCAGCTTCAATCACTTCAGCCATCAGCCGATCAACTTGCTCGGGCGCTTCTTGTTCGTACCAATCAAGCGCCTCAACGAATTCTTCGCTCGCGGCTCGAAGCCACTCAAGCTGCACCGCGCGCCTCTCGGAATTTGCGCAAAGGCTCCGGGTAGCCGAGCACGGCTTCGCCCGCATCTATTTGCCGAGAGCGCTCTAGCAAAACGGGAATCCAAGCCTGCTCAATCTCTGAATGACTCTCATCCAATGAATCTTGCAGCGATTCAATCACACGCACGCGGTCGCGAGCTGGCAAAGCCAAGGCTTGATTCAACACATTTTGCAAGTTATCACCCATGATTTTCTCCAAAGCAGTCTAGAGTTTACGCCGTCTCCGCAAACAACTCCCGCCCAATCAGCATTCGGCGAATCTCGCTCGTTCCCGCGCCGATTTCATAGAGCTTCGCATCGCGCCAGAGGCGCCCGAGGGGGTATTCGTTGATGTAGCCGTTGCCGCCGAAGATTTGGATGCCGTCGCCGGCCATTTTGGTGGCGTTTTCTGCGCACCAGAGGATCACGCTGGCGCAGTCTTTACGCACTTGGCGCACATGCTCGGTCCCGAGCATGTCAAGGTTTTTGCCGATTTGATAGCAGAAGGCGCGGCCCGCTTGCAGGATGGTGTACATATCGGCCACCTTACCTTGGATGAGCTGAAATTCGCCGATACTCTGGCCAAATTGTTTGCGATCATGGATGTACGGAATCACGTTGTCCATCACGGCTTGCATAATGCCAATCGGCCCGGCGGCGAGTACGGCGCGCTCGTAATCGAGCCCGCTCATCAGTACTTTCGCGCCATTGTTCAAACCGCCGATGATGTTTTGCGCGGGCACTTCCACGTTTTGAAACACCATCTCGCCGGTGTGCGAGCCGCGCATACCAAGTTTGTCGAGCTTTTGCGCTGTAGAAAAGCCTTTCATGCCTTTTTCAACGATGAAGGCCGTCACCCCACGTGCGCCCATCTCGGGCTCGGTCTTCGCGTAAACAACCATCGTATCGGCGTCTGGGCCATTGGTGATCCACATTTTGCTACCGTTGAGCAGGTAGTAGCCGCCTTTGTCTTCGGCCTTGAGCTTCATCGAGATCACATCTGAGCCTGCGCCAGGCTCGCTCATGGCGAGCGCGCCGACATGCTCGCCGGAGATCAATTTTGGCAGATATTTTGCGCGTTGCTCAAGCGTGCCGTTGCGACGGATTTGGTTCACACAGAGATTGGAATGCGCACCGTAGCTCAGACCAATGGAGGCCGAGGCGCGCGAGATTTCCTCCATGGCGATCATGTGCGCAAGATAGCCCATACCCGCGCCGCCGTATTCTTCTTCCACCGTGATACCGAGCACGCCGATCTCGCCCATCTTGCGCCACAGATGCATGGGGAATTGGTCGTTTTTATCGGTATCGTGCGCGAGGGGCGCGATCTCGGCTTGGGCGAATTCGCGTACGGCATCGCGCAGTGCGTCGATGTCTTCGCCGAGTTGGAAGTTGAGGCCTGGGAGGTTCATATTGGTTTTCCTAGATGTGAGCGAGGTAAGAGCTTTGAATACCGGACGCAAAGGGCGCAAAGGGCGCAAAAGTTGCGCAAAAGACGCAAAAAAGAGATTGGATGCTTTTCATTTTCAATACTTCTTTGCAATGTTGATGACCGTGGCTTGCATGTAGCCGCAGGTTTTGCGGATGCCGTCCTTTTCGTCGAAGAGTTCGGCGATGCAGATCGTGAGCGTGCGGCCGGCTTTTTTGACTTCGCCGATGCAGACCACGCGCTCGCCTACTGCCGATGAGACGAAGTTGATTTTGTATTCCACGGTGGTCACTTCCATGCCTTCTGGCGCTACCGTGAGCGCGGCGTAGCCGCAGGAAATATCGGCTAAGGTGCCGAGGGCGCCGCCGTGAAATGCGCCTTGCTGCTGCAAGACTTTCTCGCTGCGCGGCATGGCAAATTCCACTTTGCCGTTTTCTGCGGAGATGAATTCAAAGCCGAGGTTTTGCGTCATACCTTGGCGCTTGAAGCTCTCTTCGATGCGTTGGTGCAATATGTTCATTTGGTTTTTTCACTTTTAGCAAGCAACGCTTTCGCTTCACGCTCATGGGCTTTGATTTCGTCGAGCTGGGCTTGCAGCTCGGCCAGTTGCTCTTCCGTCTCGCTGCGATGCGCGGAGAGTACGGTAAGAAATTTCTTCATCTGCGCCACGGTATCGCGCGGGCTGTCATACATGTCGATGATCTCTTTCGCCTCGGTGAGCGAAAAGCCCAAGCGCTTGGCGCGCAGCGTGAGCTTGAGTCGCGTGCGATCCTTGGCGCTATACACGCGCAGCCGTCCGCCGGGGCCAGCGCGCTCCGGTGTGAGCAAGCCCATGTCTTCATAGAAGCGGATGGCGCGTGTGGTCAAATCGAATTCGCGTGCCAAATCGCTGATCGAAAAAGTGTGTGTTGCCATCGGGACAGGTTGTGCGGTGTGCTTCGGATACGATCAAAACTGCTGAATTGACGTTTACGTAAACGTCAACTATAAACGAAAATCTTGCCTTATGAATCTCCAAGAGAGCGACCTGCACTACCCATTTGACACAGCGGATGGCGAAACCTTGCCTGCCGGTGGAACGACTCTCGAAGTAGCGCCCGGCGTGAAATGGATTCGCATGGCGCTGCCCTTTGCGCTGAATCACATCAACCTTTGGCTTCTGCGCGACAACATGGATGATCGCGCAGGCTGGACGGTGGTGGATTGCTGCATTGATCGCCCCGAAAGCCGCGCGCAATGGACCCAGATTTTTGGAAACGAGCTAGAAGGCTTGCCCATTTTGCGTGTGATCGTTACCCACATGCATCCTGATCACATTGGCTTAGCGCATTGGCTCTGCGCGCACTGGAGCACGGCTGAGCACCCCTGCCGCCTGTGGATCAGCGCCACCGATTTCAATGCCGCCCGCATGGCCTGCCAGGTCGCTGCGGGGCATGGCGGGGAGGCAGCGGCGAGTTTCGTAGCCTCGCATGGCATGAGTAACCCGGATTACTTGAAGCAAATCCGCGAGCGTACCGGCTATTACGCGCAAATGGTGCCCAGCGTGCCGAGCAGTTATGTGCGCATCATGGATGGTATGAAAATTCGTATTGGCGGCCACGAATGGCACTGCATCTCCGGCTACGGCCATGCGCCCGAACACATCGCCCTGCATTGCCCCGAGCTCAAGGTGCTCATCAGCGGCGACATGATCTTGCCCCGCATCTCCACCAATGTGAGCGTGTATGACCTTGAGCCCGAAGCCAATTCGCTCACCCTCTTCCTCGATTCCATCGATCGCTTCGCGCCCTTGCCACCCGACACGCTCACGCTCCCCAGCCACGGCAAGCCGTTCACCGGCCTGCATGAGCGCATCGCTCAATTGCATGCCCATCACGCCGAGCGTTTGCAAGAGGTGATGGACGCATGCACTCAGCAGCCGCAAACCGCCCACGACATCGTCGCCATCATGTTCAAGCGCGAGCTCGATCTGCATCAGCTCACCTTCGCCCAAGGCGAAGCGCTAGCGCATTTGCACAAGTTGTGGTTTGAAGGCAAGCTGGTGCGACGACACGTCCATGGCATTTACCGCTTCAGCGCGGCACAAGCGGCAACCGAATAAGCCTGCTTAACACCCCCCTACAATGGCATCATAGAAAATTGCGCGCTACATTTTTGCATTGCATATTTTTTTCGCTATAAATTAAATAGCATACTACGTCGTATTTATAACGGCCAATCGCCGATTTGACACTTCATTCATGAATAATCTGCGGGCTTTCTTCACAATCTGCAAAGGCGTAGGGCATCTGCTGCATGGAATGTGGACGATCGCCACGCGCTTCCCAAAAGCAAATGCACTGCAACGCAGCGAGCTCATAGCCAGTTGGTCGCGCGGCATGCTGCGTTTGCTCAACGTGACGGTACGCATCCAAGGCCAGCCTGCACAAAAAGGCCCGATGCTGGTGGTGATCAACCATGTGTCATGGCTTGATATTTTGGTAATGCTCGCCGCCCAGCCGGTGAGCTTCGTCTCCAAATCGGAAGTCAGGCATTGGCCAGTCATCGGCTGGCTTGCCACGCATGTGGGGACGCTTTACATCGAGCGCGCTAAGCCCCGCGATGCCCTGCGGGTCGTCCACCAGATCGCTGAGGCCCTGAAAGTAGGCCAACTCATTGGAGTCTTCCCGGAAGGCACCACATCGGATGGAAACCAAGTGCTCCCCTTCCACGCCAACCTCTTGCAAGCTGCCGTCTCCGCAGCTTCTCCCGTGCAACCCGTGGCACTGCGCTTCCTGGAAGCCACTGGCGAGCTAAGCATGAGCCCCGTTTACATCGACGACGACACACTTATAGGTTCCATTTGGCGCATGCTCCTCGCTGCGCCCGTCACAGCGCAGCTTGATTTTTTAGAACCTAT
>JANMDE010000503.1:0-5117 GCA_031376105.1 Variovorax sp.
CGGCAATGGCATACACGCGAGCATGGCCTTCGACCTCGACGAACATCCTATGCTCTACACCCACGAGGCGAGCCAGCTCGCGCTTTCGCTCATTCACATCCGGGTATTCAATCAGCATCGTGGCCTTCCAGTTGCTGCCGCTGGGCACGAGCGCTGAATACACCTCAATCTCTTGCGCAATGCCCTCTTCATCAAAAATCTTTTCAATGCGCAGCATTTCTTGAACTTGATAGCGAATGGTTTGCTCACTCTCAAACTGCAAGGTGATGTGTTCACCTAAATGAATACTTCTGAGTTTGCGGTGAGCAATCAATTCAGCTTTATGCTCCTTGCGCCATTTGTGATACTGCTCAAGAGGCATGAGCGATTCGTGGGTGATGTTTCCGGTGATTTGCATAGCATTCATTCAATTCAATCCATAAGCCTCACGCACCAGCGTCAAAGGATGCTTTTGCGGAGGGACGACGCCATTGGCGTTGTAGAGCTTGTTGTTTTCAAAGCCTTGGGCGATGTGGTGACCACCTAAGGGGCAATCGCTGGTGATCACATCAGGAGCGCCGCCGTCTTTGTGTTCAGCCATTTTCTTGAAGAGCGGTTTGCCAATTTTCATGGCTTGCTCGTGGTATGCCTTTTTCACGCCAAACGTGCCGGCATGGCCGCTGCAGCGCTCATGGGTGTGAACGCTGGTGCCAGGCACGAGTTTTAAGATTTCTTCGGTTTTCTTGCCAATGTTTTGCACCCGGCCGTGGCAAGGCATTTGGTAGCTGATTTTGCCCAAACTCACCGAGAACTCCGTTTTCAGCAAACCATCTTTTTTGCGCGCTGAGAGGTATTCAAACGGATCCCACATGGCTTTTTTGACCGCTTGAACATCCGCTTCTTGCGGATACATCAGCGGGATTTCTTGCTTAAACATCAGCGTGCAACTCGGCACAGCGCTCAAAATCGCATAGCCCTCTTTGGCATAGCGGGCCAGCACAGGAATATTGGCTTCTTTGCTGGTGTTGACAGAATCCAAATCGCCCAATTCGAGCTTGGGCATACCGCAGCATTTTTCTTTCTCAACGATTTCAAAATGGATGTCGTTGTGCTTCAAGATTTTGAGCAGATCGTGGCCGATGCCAGGCTCGTTATAGTTCACGTAGCAGGTGGCAAAAATAGCCACTTTGCCGGGCGTGCGCTCGCCGTTGACCGACGTGATGCCCGCCCACTCTTGGGCAAATTTCTTGGCCACAGGGCGGAATTTTTTGGTGGCAAGTTCGGGCAACCACGCATCTTTGTGCACGCCGAGAGTGGTTTCCATCACGGCGCGTGCAGGCTTGGTTTTATTGACAGCATTGACGGTTTGCACCACGATAGGAATGCCAGCAAACTGGCCATGCACATCGGTGGAGGCGAGAAGCTTTTCTCCGAAACCAACTTCGCCCTTTTTGAATTTGATCGCCTTGGCGCGCAGCATCGTATGAGGAAAATCCAGATTCCACTCATGCGGGGGCACGTAAGGGCATTTTGTGAGGTAACACAGATCACATAAATAGCATTGATCAATGACTTTCCAGTAGTCTTTCTTGTCAACGCCATCAACCTCTAGCGTCTTGCTGTTGTCTACAAGGTCAAAAAGCGTAGGAAACGAGCCGCACAGGCTCACGCAGCGACGGCAACCATGGCAAATATCGAAGATGCGCTCCAGCTCCTTGAAGGTGGATTCTTCGTTGTAATAATCCGGGCCCTTCCAATCAATCGGGTGACGGGTGGGGGCTTCCAAACTGCCTTCTTTTGCCATGCAATCTCTCGCTTATGAAAATCTTCAATCCAAATGTCTTAAGAAAATTGAACGCAGAGGTCGCGAGGAATTCGCCGAGGACGCAGAAGAGAACCCAAGACTGGGGCTTTCTTTTCTGCGTGTTCTGCGTTACTTTTGCGTCTTCTGCGTTCAAAGACTGAATTCAGGTTTTCAAGCCTAAATCAATCAACGAGCTCAGCCAAAGCCTTGGCGTAGCGGTTGGCGTGTGAACGCTCAGCCTTGGCCAAAGTTTCGAACCAGTCGGCGATTTCGTCGTGGCCTTCGTCGCGAGCGGTTTTGGCCATGCCAGGGTACATATCGGTGTACTCATGGGTTTCGCCAGCCACTGCGGCTGCTAGGTTTTGACGGCTAGAGCCAATCGGCATGCCAGTGGCTGGGTCGCCCACAGCTTCGAGGAACTCGAGGTGGCCGTGCGCATGGCCGGTCTCGCCTTCAGCGGTGGAGCGGAACAGTGCCGCCACATCGTTTTGGCCTTCAACGTCAGCCTTGTTTGCGAAATACAGATAACGACGGTTGGCCTGAGATTCGCCTGCGAAGGCGGCTTTCAGGTTTTCTTCCGTTTTTGAGCCTTTGAGTGCTGCCATGGAATTCTCCTAAGGGGTTTGACAAACGTTTGCCTTGAACATACAAGGACACGCTACCTTAACCGCTATGGAGAGCTGCGTCTAATGGGTCTTTTCAATACCCTTGATTGTAAAAGTCAATCGACATTAGTGATTTGATTGATCCAATTAATGCTATGTATTTAATAGCAAACTATTGAATATCTATAAGGGCAATTTGCTACTTTTTATGATTTTTTCAGCTGGATACGGATAAAAATCAAGTGTGAAGCCCCCTCACTTCATCTGCACAGACCCCGCCACCGTGACCACCACCGTGCTGCGCCCCGCTTCCACCGGCACGGCACTGTCTGCTGCGGAAGACATCTTCATCTCCATGGAGGCCATGCGCGGGCGGCCGACGAAGCCTTGGTCATTGGCATTCACATTGACTTCGCGCACGGTGTAGCCCGCAAAGCCAAAGCCTTTGCTCACTTCTTGCGCTTTGGCTTTGAAGCGATCAATGGCCTGCGCTGTGACTTCCGTCTCCACCCGGGCGCGGGCTTCACGCGACAGGCTAAAGCTCACCTGCCCCAAATTGAGCGTGTTGATTTTCCCGGCCACGCTGCTGATGCGGGTGAAATCGCGGCCTTCTAAAACCAACTCCGTGCTGCCTTGCCAGCCATTGATCTTGCCGTCGCGGCCATAGCGCGGGTAGAGGCTGAAATTGCCGGTGCGCACATCGAGTTGACCGGGCTGCGCCACTTTTTTTGCCTCGGTCAAGGCCGCATCGAGCGCGGTTTTGAGCTGGGTTTGCACGGTGGCGGCGTCCGCGCCGTCGCGGGTGGTGTTCATGCTGATGGTGAGTAAATCTTGCTGCACCTCTAGGCTGCCCTGCGCTTGGAGTGAGACGACGTTTTGCGGTGTTTCCATCCGAATATTTTGAGAAAAAGCGGAAGTAGCCGTTATAGATCCTGCAAAGTATGCTATTGAAATAATAGCGATCCTAGCGTGACGCGATAGCGCGAAAGTGCCGAATGGGGTGTGCAATGTCATAAGGTGCTCCTTGGGAATGGGTTCAACTATGCCGCAAAACCCGCATTTGCAGGCTTCGCGACGGATACAAGTTTTAAACGCGGCAACATCAAAAATGGGGTGAACCGAGAACAAGATGAGCGCCTCTCAGATCAAGCGCATCAAAAAAACAAAAACTGTCTTCTAAAAGACAAAAAAATATCGTGAATCCTGCAAAACCTGTAACAAAACAGCTATTTCGTGCATTTTTCACGAGATTTTTAAAAAAACTGCGTGTACATTCCGCTCATGTTACATATTTACAGGAGTAACTCATGAACCAAGCCGTGAAATCTGCCGACCGCATCATGGTCGTTGACGACGATGCCCGAATCCGTGATCTGCTGCGCCGCTATCTGACGCAAGAGGGTTTTGAAGTGATTGTGGCGGAAGACGGCAAAGCGCTGTCGCGCGCCATGATCCGCGAGCCGATCAACCTGATCGTGCTCGATTTGATGCTGCCGGGCGAAGATGGCCTGTCGATTTGCCGCCGTTTGCGCGCCTCTGGCGACCGCACGCCCATCATCATGCTGACCGCCAAAGGCGAAGACGTGGATCGCATCGTGGGCTTAGAAGTGGGTGCTGACGATTATTTGGGTAAACCTTTCAATCCGCGTGAGCTGTTGGCGCGGGTGCATGCTGTTTTGCGCCGCCGCCCTGCGCAAGAAGCGCCTGGCGCGCCTTCTTCGGAAAGCGAAAACGTGAATTTTGGCCCGTTTGACTTTGATCTGGGTCAGCGCACTTTGAAGAAAAGCGGCGAAGAAATCGCGCTCACCACCGGCGAATTTGCCATGCTCAAAGCCTTGGTGCGTCATCCGCGCCAGCCGCTTTCGCGTGAAAAACTCGCCCAGTTGGCGCGTGGCCGTGAATTCGAGCCATTTGACCGCAGCCTCGACGTGCAAATCTCGCGTCTGCGCAAGATGATTGAAAACGATGTAGCACAGCCTCGGTATATTCAAACCGTCTGGGGCGTGGGTTATGTGTTTGTGCCAGATGGCAAAAGCTAAATTGCACAAACACCTCTGCAAACGGCGGCGTTGTTAGGTATCCTTGTGGTCCGGCAACACCGCCTTTTTTTATACCTGCATTTTCTGAAACACCCACCCCATGAACACCGCGCGTGACCACATCCTTGGCGGCAGCGGCATGGCAGGTCGAGATTCGCAAAATCCTTCTCATATGCCCTCGGGCATGGCGGGCTCACCTGCACCCACCGGCCCCGTCCCGCTCGAGACGATGCCGGCGCCGCTGGGTGTTCGGCCGGGGCGCATGAATAAAGTGCGCTTTAGCTTGTTTTGGCGCACCTTTTTTCTGTTGGCGCTGCTGCTGGTCGGCTCGGTGGTGTCTTGGCTGCAAACCTTTCGTATGCTCGAATCTGAGCCGCGCGCCACCCAAACCGCGCAGCAAATCGCCTCCATCGTCAATCTCTCCCGCGCTGCGCTGGTGCATTCGGATGCCATAGCGCGCATCTCGCTCATTAAGCAACTTGCAGAGCTAGAAGGCGTGAAAGTTGTGGCTCGCACACCCACAGATGTGGTGCAGGGTTTTGAGGGCGACACGCAAATGCAGCGCGTCCTGGTGGATCTGCGCATTCGCTTGGGCGAGAGGGCCACACTGGCGCGCAAGGTGAACGGCGAAGAAGGCCTGTGGGTGGGCTTTGGCATTGAGAATGAAAAATTTTGGCTGCAAACCGATCT
>JANMDE010000507.1:0-4602 GCA_031376105.1 Variovorax sp.
ATCATGAAAGACGATGGCACGATGGCGCGCATGCCTGATCTGCAAACTTTCGCAGCCGAGCATGCCTTAAATATCGGCACGATTGCTGATCTGATCGAATACCGCTGCCGCTCCGAAACGCTGATTGAGCGCATCGGCGAAAAGCAGCTGTCCACACCTCACGGTGATTTCCGCGCCCTGCTCTTTCGCGACAAACCCACTGGGGGCGTGCATATGGCGCTCGTCAAAGGCCAATGGAATCACGAGGACACCGTGCCCGCGCGCGTGCATGAACCGCTCTCGGCGCTGGATATGCTACAGCAGCAGAGCAGCATTCACAGTTGGAGCCTGAATCAAAGCTTGAGCTATTTGCAGCAGCAAGGGCGCGGCGTGGCGGTGTTGCTCAACTGCGGCGAATCAGAGAGCCAACTGGTCGCCCAATTCGAGGGCCAAGCCCGCCCCACCAACGGACCTGAGCGTGGCCGCATGGATCTGCGCACCTACGGCATCGGCGTGCAAATCCTCCGCGAAGCTGGCGTACGCCGCATGATGCTCATGGGCAAACCCCGCCGCATGCCCAGCATGGCTGGGTATGGGCTTGAGATTGCTGGCTATATTGCGAATCAATAAACACTGAAAACCAGATACCTAACACCAAAATACCGGACGCAAAAGACGCAGAAGTTGCGTCCGGTATTTCAGTATTTGAATTTGTATCCGCATCAACCGATTTAAGAAAGAAACACATGTTCGGCGCAGACATCGGCAAAGGCAAAGCTCAAGACAATCTCCTCGATGGCCGCAAGCTTTATATCGGGATCGTGCAAGCGCGGTTTAACGACAGCATCACAAATGCGTTGGCCGCAGCTTGTTTGGATGAACTGGCCAAGCTGGGTGTGGCGGAAAAGCGCATTGACCACATCACTGTGCCGGGCGCATTGGAAGTGCCGGTGGCTTTGCAGGCTTTGGCTGAGAAAGAGCAATACGATGCGCTAATCGCGCTAGGCTGCATCATTCGCGGCGAGACCTATCATTTTGAACTGGTGGCCAACGAGTCTGGCGCAGCAGTCACGCGCGTGGGCTTGGATTACAAGCTGCCCATTGCCAACGCCATCCTCACCGTGGAAAACATGGCGCAGGCCGTCGCCCGACAAACCGACAAAGGCCGTGATGCTGCCCGCGTGGCAGTGGAGATGGCCAATTTACTCAACGCGCTGGCTTGAACGCATTTTAAAAGAGAATATATGTCAAATCAGCCGTCTGCCCTTATAGAATCTGCACAGAGTGCTACTAAATTAATAGCTAAACGCAAAGAATTTCATTCCAAATCTGCCGCCCGAGCCGCCCGCACGCGTGCGCGTGAGTTTGCGGTGCAAGCCTTGTATCAGCATCTCGTGGGCAAGCAGAGCGCGGATGAAATTGACGCTTTCACTCGCGATCTGCAAGGCTTCTCGAAGGCCGATTCTGTGCATTTCGATGCGCTCTTTCGCGGCTGCGTGGAAACGTCCAAAACGCTTGATGCGTTGATCGAACCCCACCTAGACCGCCCTTGGCTTGAAATTTCCCCGATCGAGCACGCCATCATGTGGATGGGTACCTATGAATTTCAGCATTGCCTGGATGTGCCTTGGCGAGTCATCATCAACGAATACATCGAGCAAGCCAAAGCCTTCGGCGGCACCGATGGCTTCAAATACATCAACGGCATCTTGAATAACCTAGCCCCTCAACTGCGAGCGGCTGAAGTGGCTGCGGACAAAGTGGCTTCCAACAAGCATTTGCTGGACTGACAGCTCTAAGACAAATACCGGCCGCAAAAGACGCAGAAGTTGCGCAAAAGACGCAAAAAAGACAGAAGAGAGAAGATAAAAGAGGAAAAAGGAAAAAATACAAACCTAAAAGAAAAACCAGAGCAGTTGCTCAGTGCTTTTTTTAAATTTTTTCTTGGTATTTTTTGCGTCTTTTGCGCAACTTCTGCGTCTTTTGCGTCCGGCAATTCGGTATTCAGGTATTTCCGTATTCAGCCCCTAACCCACCCAACACCTCCAAACAAACCCATGAAAATCTCGCAAAGAGCCACGAAAGTCGAGCCCTTCTACGTGATGGAAGTGTTCAAGCAAGCCTCGGAATTGGCGAAAAAGGTAGCGCACACTGCCAAGCCGATGATTTTCTTGAGTGTGGGAGAGCCAGATTTCACAGCGCCACCGCTGGTGCAAGCTGCTGCAAGCCAGGCCATCGCCAAAGGCAAGACGCAATACACGAATGCCAACGGTATCGATCCACTGCGCGAGAAGATCAGCGCTTGGTATGCCACGCGGTTTAACGTGAACGTGCCCGCCAGCCGCATCATCATCACCGCTGGTGCTTCAGCTGCTTTGCAACTGGCTTGCCTCGCACTGGTCGACGCTGGCGATGAAATCCTCATGCCCGATCCGAGCTACCCCTGCAATCGGCATTTCGTGCATGCGGCAGATGGTGTGGCCAAACTGATTGCCACCACGCCAGAGGAGCGCTTTCAGCTCTCGGCAGCGAAAGTACAAGCGAACTGGGGCGCAAAAACAAGAGGCGTGCTTCTCGCCTCGCCCTCCAACCCAACCGGCACGTCGATCCATCCTGATGAGCTGCGCAAAATCCACGAAATCGTCAGAGCCAAAGGCGGCATCACGATGATTGACGAGATTTATCTCGGTCTTTCACACAACGAGACCTTCGGCAAATCAGCGCTGGAGTTGGGCGAAGACATGATCAGTATCAACAGCTTTTCTAAATATTTCAATATGACCGGCTGGCGGCTGGGCTGGCTTGTCGTGCCGGAAAATTTGGTCGCGCCCATCGAGCGCCTAGCGCAAAATCTCTATATTTGCGCCAGCAGCATTTCCCAAGCGGCGGCTCTGGCTTGCTTTGAGCCCGAGAGTATTGCTGAATACGAGAGCCGACGCGCGCAATTCAAAGCACGTCGAGATTATTTCCTGCCTGCGCTGCGCGAACTGGGCTTCGGCATCCCGGTGGAGCCTGATGGCGCGTTTTATGTTTATGCCGACGCATCGCCGTTGTTTGCCAAACTCGGTGTGACCAGCAGCTGGGATTTCGTTTTTGAGCTCATGAACCGTACCCACATCGCCATCGCCCCCGGCCGCGATTTTGGCCAAGACTCGACCGCGCAATTCGTGCGCTTTTCCACCGCCAGCTCGATGCGCGATCTGCAAACCGCGATAGCGCGAATGAAAGACGTGCTCTCCTGATGTTCACGCACCCCATTCGCGTTTATTGGGAAGACACCGATGCTGGCGGCATTGTGTTTTATGCGAACTATCTGAAATTCATGGAGCGCGCTCGCACTGAATGGCTGCGCAGTTTGGGTATTTCACAGCAGGTTTTGAAAAAGCAGACGGGTGGCATGTTCGTGGTCACCGATACGCAGCTCAAATATTTGCAGCCTGCGCGGCTGGATGATGTGTTGGTCGTGAGTGCCCAAACCACAGAAAAAGGCCGAGCCAGCCTCACCATTTCACAAGAAATCCGTCTTCAGCCCTTATATTATAAGCATAGTTTGCTATCAAATAAAGAGCTAGGAAGTGCATCGCCTTTGCAGGCAAACGAGCCGCTAGGCCTGGGGAGCCTGATCTGCCAAGGCACAATTTGTATCGCTTGGGTCGATTCCGTCAGCCTGAAACCGGGCAGAATTCCCTTAAATCTCCTGGAGGCCATCGCTTGAACTCTGCCAACCCCGATCTATCGATTCTTCATCTCGTCCTCAATGCCAGCTTTGTGGTGCAAGCCGTGATGCTGCTGCTGGTGATCGTCTCCGTTTCTAGCTGGGCGGCGATTTTCCGCAAACTGGCCGCTTTGAAGAAGGTCAACGCGCTCAACGAGAACTTTGAAAAAGACTTTTGGTCAGGCTCATCGCTCAACGAGTTGTATGCCAATGCCGCAAAAAATGCCAAGCTCACGGGCCCGATGGAGCGAATTTTTGCCAGTGGCATGCGTGAATTTCAAAAGCTGCGCGAGCGCCGCATCTCGGACACCGGCACGCTGATGGACGGCGCACGCCGTGCCATGCGAGCCAGTTACCAAAGGGAGATGGATGCTGTGGAAAGCAACCTCTCTTTCCTCGCCTCGGTCGGCTCCGTGTCGCCCTACGTGGGTTTGTTTGGCACGGTGTGGGGCATCATGCATGCGTTCACGGGGCTGGCCAGCTTGCAGCAAGTCACGCTGGCCACGGTGGCGCCCGGTATTGCTGAAGCGCTGGTGGCCACCGCCATTGGCTTGTTTGCCGCCATTCCCGCTGTGGTGGCTTACAACCGCTTTGCCCGAGATATTGACCGCGTGGCGATTCGCCTAGAAACCTTCATTGAAGAGTTTTCCAACATCTTGCAGCGCAATTTGGGCAGCAACGCTGTGAATGCAGCGGCGCAGGCCTCGCCTTCTGGTCACTGAGGAGCGCAGCATGCCCACCCTGATATCCAGAGGCCGAGGCCGGCGCACCATCAGCGAGATCAATATGGTCCCGTTCATTGACGTGATGCTGGTGCTGCTCATCATCTTCATGGTCACTGCGCCGCTGATCACGCCCAGCATGATTGATCTGCCCAGCGTGGGCAAAGCGGCCAAGCAGCCCGATGC
>JANMDE010000563.1:0-2395 GCA_031376105.1 Variovorax sp.
CGGCCTGCGCCAAGGCTTGTTTGCGCAAGGCACGCTAGATACCGCGCGCGAAACCGTGATGGCCGTGCCGCTGTCTGCTGTGCGCACCGACAAGCCGCTGCCTTATGTGCAGATCGTGAAAGACGGGCGTATATCGCATCAAACCGTGGAGCTGGGCGGGCGCGGCGAAGCGCAGGGCCAGACCATGGTCGCTATTAAAAATATAGCAAATAACGCAGTATTAACAAGGGCGAGCGCCGGAAATCTTCGTGAAAACACGAAGGTGGCCTTGCCTGGCGAGGCGAAACCCTCTTCTGCTTTGCCGGCTGCATCGGCGGCTTCCGCTGCCAGCAAACCGGCGGGGAAATAAGCCATGTGGTTCACCCGCGTTAGCCTGCAAAACCCCGTCTTCGCCACCATGATGATGCTGGCGCTGATGGTACTGGGCATTTTTAGTTATCAGCGCTTGAAAGTTGATCAGTTTCCGAGCATTGATTTCCCGGTGGTGGTGGTCTCCACCGACTATCCGGGCGCAGCGCCTGAGATTGTGGAATCTGAAGTTTCTAAAAAAATTGAAGAAGCCGTCAACTCGATTGCGGGCATCAACGCCCTCACCTCGCGCAGCTACGAAGGCTCCTCCGTGGTGATCATTGAGTTTCAGCTCAACATCAATGGCCGCAAGGCCGCTGACGATGTGCGGGAAAAAGTGGCGGCGGTGAGGCCAAATTTGCGCACCGAGGTGAAAGAGCCGAGAATTCTGCGTTTTGATCCTTCGGCGCGTGCGGTGTGGTCTGTGGCGGTGTTGCCACAAGACACCGCGCAAGGCAAAGCCATGAGCGGCGTCGAGCTGACCAATTGGGCCGATCAGAATTTGAAGAAGCGTTTAGAAAATGTGCGCGGCGTGGGCTCGGTCTCGCTGGTGGGCGCCACCAAACGCGAGATCAATGTGTATCTCAACCCGCAGGCGCTGGAAGCCTATGGCATCACCGGCGATCAGGTGGCCAGCGCCATCCGCAATGAGAATCAAGATCTGCCGGTGGGCGCGGTGCGCTCGGTTGCGCAAGAGCGCGTGGTGCAGGTGCAATCGCGCGTCTTGCGCCCCGAAGATTTTGCCAAGATCATTGTGACTCGCAAAGGCAGTACCGCCATTACCGTCGGCCAGCTCGCCCGCATTTCGGATGGCGCGCAAGAAGCCGAGAATCTCGCGCTTTACAACGGCAATCGCACTCTGCTGCTCTCGGTGCAAAAGTCGCAAGATGAAAACACAATTGATGTGGTTGATGGTTTGAAGAAGACCATTGCCGAGATGGAAAAGCTGCTGCCGCCCGGCGTGAAGCTGCAAGAGATTCAAGACAATTCGCGCTCGATTCGCGTCTCGGTTGACAACGTGCGGCGCACGCTGATTGAAGGCGCGCTGCTCACGATTCTCATCGTCTTCCTCTTTCTGAATTCTTGGCGCTCCACCATCATCACCGGCCTGACGCTGCCGATTGCTTTGATTGGCACGTTTTTGTTCATGAACATGTTTGGCTTCACGATCAACATGATCACGCTGATGGCGCTCTCGCTCTGCGTGGGCCTCTTGATTGACGATGCGATTGTGGTGCGAGAAAACATCGTGCGCCATATTCAAATGGGCAAATCGCCTTACCAAGCTTCGCTGGATGGCACGCAAGAAATTGGCTTGGCCGTGCTCGCCACCACCTTTTCTATCGTGGCCGTGTTTCTGCCGATTGGCTTCATGGGCGGGATCATTGGCAAATTCTTCCATGAGTTTGGTATCACCATCGTGGCGGCCGTGATGATTTCGATGTTTGTCAGCTTCACGCTGGATCCGATGATGTCTTCCATTTGGCACGATCCTGCGATTGATCAGCATGGCAAGCCCTTCAAGCCCGTGACTTGGTACGACAAAACCATTGGCCGCGTCACGCATGCCTTTGAGCGCGGCACAGATCGTCTGGGCGATGGTTATCAGCGCATTCTGCGCTGGAGCTTGACTTGGAAGAAAACCACCATGCTGCTCGCCGTTCTGACCTTTGCGCTCAGTATTTTTATGGCGCGTTTTTTGGGCACAGAATTCGTGCCCAAAGCAGATTTCGGCGAGAGCAACATCAGCTTTTACACACCCGTGGGCTCATCGCTCGAAGCAACCGAAGCAAAGGTCAAACAAGTTGAAGCGATCATTCGCGAGCGTCCCGAGGTGCGTTACACCCTCTCCACGATCAACACCGGCAATTCGCAAGGCAAAATATATGCAAACGTGTATGTGCGTCTGACCAACAGGAAAGAACGCGTCTTGAGCGTCGATCAAATCTCGGCGCAGTTGCGAGATCGTCTGGCGCAAGTGGCGGGCATCACCGTCACGCAGGCGGGAACGGTCGATGCTGTGGGTGGCGGCAAGCAAATTGAATTC
>JANMDE010000571.1:0-6880 GCA_031376105.1 Variovorax sp.
GAATTCAAGGGCTTACCAGTGAATGCATAGCGATCGGCGATGATGAAGGGGTTCGCGACCAAGCTAAAGTCAATCTTCGAGTTCTTGGTTTTGAACGCCTGCAGCGGAATCGACACTTGACACCAAGCGCCAGTGTTGCAATAGCCATACTCACCGTTGCCAATCTGCAGGTACACCTCTTGGGAGTTTCCTTCGCTATCCAAGGTAGAAAAGCCGATTTCAATTTTCCCAGCATAAGTCGTTTTGACCGACAGGTTCAATTTACCTGCAACCCCAAACTCTGACAAGTTATTGGTCACGCCAGCTGTGATGGGCTGCCACAACAAACCCCAACCGTAGTCTTTGGGCTGCGGTGTGATTTCTATGCTCTTGACGCCTTCGGGAGCCGCAGCAGTAGTGACCTCTGGCGCGCTCACGCTGTTACCGTCGAATGCGTCGACCCGCAAACCAGGCGCAAGCACTGCACCTGCCGCATCTGAATACATCGTATGCCTTGGCGTTGTAATCGCGGCGTTGACTGTCGGTGGTGCAAAGAAAACCGCATCGGCGTCTGTCAAGCTAGGGTTTGCCCAGATTGCGCTTGGGTAGAGGTTTTGAACCACGTAGCGAGCTTTTCGGCTGACATCAAACAAGCCCCAAGCGTCATCTCCACCTTTCCAAGGCTCATCAAAAGCTTCAAAGTAGAAAATGTTCGCGGGTCCGGGGCCGACTCGCCCCTCGGCTCGTAACGTATCAAGCCTTGAATAAAACATTTTTTGATTCACGGGGTGAGCGCGCTTTGCTTGCTTGGGAGCCTCTGAATCGAAAGCTTTCCATCCTGTTTCGGTGATGGCAATTGGCATGGCTTGCAAGCCCATGCTGTCTAGGGCAACGCGCACCATGGCGTATTGACGACGCAATTCCACCATGCTGGCATCCATCATGGCTGTAGCGCGCGCTGGACCGGCCGGCACGCCGAGTTGCTTCCAATCCCAATACAGCGGACCGTCTGGGAATTGGGTGTCGATGTTTGGATAGATATGGATCGCGGCGAAGTCAATTTGATCTAAGACGGACTTCGGCGCAGGATTTGTAAACGCAAGGAAGTTGTCGTCAGTGGTGACAGGTTGCGTAACTGCGTCGCGAACAGTCTTAATGTACTTTGCCAAATCTACTGGTTCAATGGGTACTGTTGACCAACTGACCAAGGTTTCATTGCCAACACTCACAGCCAGAATCGTGTTGCGATACTTAGCGTTTGTAGCGAGAGCAATGACCCGCGCCAACTCGGCGTCATTTCCCGCTTTGGTGGCAGCAATCTTGTACGGGTTTGTTTCGTATTTGAAGGAATTCACGTAGGCGCCCAATTGCACCTTCATGTCTAGCGGTGCGCTAGGGTCAGTAATGACGTCTAGAACCAATTTGGCTACCTTGTCCGAGCTGTCAAACAAGCGAATCAGGCGAAAGTTGCCCTGAATAAGCAAGTCCAGATCTTGCTTGACCATCCCGGCTGTAACTGTCTCTGTGTCGCGGTTGTTCGTACGAAACGGCGAGTAAGCAACGGCCTTACGCGCAAGATACTCGGCTGGCAAGGCACGAGGGCTTTTGATGAACATTGCCTCTGGCGAAGGCGCAGTAGACGTAACGCCCCCGCCGCCACAGGAAAGCAACGCGCTGGCAATCATCGCCAAAGCTGACAAGCGTATTGCCACGAGCCCGCGTTGCGGCAACCGGAAAATGGAATTGAATTTCATGAGTAGGCCCCGAAAAGATGCTGCTTAGAACGTGTATTTGGCGCCAACGCCAAACCAGTTGCCGGCTTTGGTGACGCGAGAGTCAATGCCATTGAGTGTGGCGTTCGATGGCAAGGAGAGTGGCGCTAAGCCTTTGCGACCGTAGTTGATCATTCCTGCAAAGGCTGAGAATTCGAGACCCTGGCCATAAGCGTAGGTGGCACCAATCGTGTTGACCAGAGCAGTATTGCTTTGACCGCGTTCAACGGGGTTGGGTGTGTTTGCCTTGCTGAAGTAGGCAGCTCCCGTGTTGAAGGTCCACTTATCCATCCGATAGCGAGCGCCCATCGAGATGTCAGTGGATCGCGCTGGATAACCAGGATGTGCCACGCCATTGGCATCAAAGCCAAACCAGTCCACATTAAATGGGAAGTTCCATTGTACTGGCGGACCAGCGAGTGCCACGACTTGATAGGCGCCGCTCCATTTGTTACGACGAATACCACCAGACAGCTCTACTTTTTTGTTCAGTTGATAGATCGCTTGAACGACAGCTACGCTTTGCCCGGAATTACCGAGCTTTCCGTCGGCCGCTGCGTTGTAGAAAGGGCCGCTGAACACGGCACCGCCAAACGCAGCAGGCACACCGTTTCGCGTGTCTTGGTACATCGCATCAACAGAGAGATCGCCCTTGCCATAGTGAGCCCATAGTTCTAAAAAACGAGGCTTGTTGATCTTGAAGGCGGTATTTCCTCGGTCGTAGGTGGCTTCCAGCACCACGTCGCCGCCAGCTACATCTAGCGTTCTGGATGTGTAGCGAATTGCGTTGGTCAAATTTCGATAGCCTGCGCCACTGTTGGCCCATGCTGAAGAAAGGCCTAGGTTCCCGCCGTAGGGGTAATCGGCAAACATCCAAGTGCGCGAAACCATATGACCAAGAGTCAAAATGCCATACTCTTCGTGGCTCAATGCAATATTTTTATCGCGCCAAAATCCGGGGGTATCGACTTTGCCATCGCGAAAGTTTTGGCTGAGCGTACCTTTGACTTTAAAACCCTTGCCAAGATCGTGCTTTGCCGACAGCCAAAGCTGAGCTTGATTAAAACTGGTTTCGCCTGAAGAGAGCTTGAGTCCGGGCACGATGGCATCTGCCCACACCTTCTGACGATCCGTCTCGGCGCTGATCTGGCAGCTGCCACCAGGGCACTGGTTGTTGGCTCGGCCAAATTGAACTTCTGCGAAACCGGTCAGGTTGAACATGCCATCAGGACCAAACTCAAGCGCGTGCACCGGCAGAGCCATTGCAGCTGCAGCTGCAATGACACTCACCCGAATCCACTTGCTAGCGCTGCGTGTGGGTGCTCGGGCAGACTTACTTTGGCGATGGTACGAAAAGGATGGTTTATTCATGGGTTTCTGAGCCTTTGCTAATTTGAAAGCGCTTTCATAATGATACTGTGCAGACTTCTTCTGCGCACGGGTACTTACCCTAAATCGGTATCTTGCGCAGGCTAGCAATCTTTACTTCTTGGGGCTGTGCTGATCAGCTAAGTGAAAACCATGAGAGCTTTATGAAAGCGCTTTCAATACAATCAATTCTTCGTTGTTTTTAAACGGCAGGAGATGCTTATGTTGCGCACAGTCTTATTTTGCTTGGGTGTGTCCATTGGAGTGATGCAGCCTGCTGTCGGGCAGGGCGTGAAGGTGGGTGAGGCAGAGTATTTCTCGGCGCCCAAAGGGAGCGAAAAACGTCCACCCGATGCACCCCATCGCACGGCAGCACTGATGGCACAAGCGGCACCCACCAATCAGTGGTACTCGACTCTGATCTTTAACGCGAAGCCCGAGGCAATCTATGCCCAGCCATTGACGGTGAAGGCAGCGGCGCCAGCCTTTGAAGTCGCGTTGCCTACAAAAAAAGTCGTCCCGACATGGCGAAAGGATGTTGAAATTAGCTACCCTCACGAGGATCCTCTCGTATTTCGTCCGGCGGCATTTGCCCCTGACTCATCGAAGCTGGCAAAGTTCAGCGATTGGTCTATCGATGTCACAATGTCTGCAGGTGCAGACAGCATGATTGCGACGGTGTCGCACGGTAGTCCCTACGTCTTTTTCCAGCTCAGTCGTGGCGACATACAAGTCGCATTGCCGGCTGGCGCTAATCGCGTTGCGGGCATCGGTCTGCCGAACCAGTTGATCGTAGATCACAAAGGTAAGCGGTATGTTGTCTTTGCCGCGACGGGAGCCTCCTGGGAGGCGGGCACTACAGGAGCTTGGGTCGGCAAATTGCCCCAAGGCAAGGGCTACTTCACCGCTGCAGCCTTGCCAGACGATAAAGCCGCTACTCTGGAGCTCTTCGCGCGGCATGCTTACGCATTCGTTCAAGATACCCGTGTATCTTGGCAATACGACCAAGCGAACAGTACTGTTGAAACCCTCTTTAGCGCCACCACCAAAGCCATGGAGGGGAGCAATACAAACACTATCATGGGCCTGTACCCCCATCACTGGCATCAAAACCCGTTGGTCGCTGATCGCTTGGGCGTGGCTTATGACACCGTGCGGGGCCAGATCAAAACCTTGGTTGGAAATGATTTCAAAACCCGACGCCAATATCTGGGATGGGTGCCATTCTGGCCTGCCGTTGGCGCAGTACAGGGTGCGCCAGATCTGAAGGATGTGATGTCGATTGATGTGCGAAACGCTGGCCGCATGATGCGTGAGGGCGGCGATTTTCCGTACTGGCGCGGCAAAGGAATCATGCGCGTCATCAATTTGATGAACATTGCAGAACAGCAAGGTGATACAGCGGCACGGGATCGTCTGCTCGCCCTTGCAAAAAGTGAAGTAGAGGAATGGTTTGCTGGCAAGGACCGTAAGACCTACTTCCAATACGACGCCAAGCTCGGCACCATGCTCTCACATCCTGAGCAGTTCTTCGTGATCGAGCAAATGAATGATCACTACTTTCACTATTCGTATTGGATCCGTGCGGCAGCAGAAATCGCATTGCGTGACTCGGATTGGGCATCGAAATCAAAGTGGGGAGGAATGGTCGATCTCCTGGTGAAAGACATCGCCAACACCACACGAGGGGAAAAGACGTTCCCCTACCTTCGCCACTTTGATGCCTATGAAGGACATTCTTGGGCCAACGGCAACGGGCTAGGTGCTTTTGGCAACAACCAAGAATCTTCCTCGGAAGCAGCATATGCATGGGCTGCGATCATTTTGTGGGCGGAAGTCACTGGCGACAAGGCTTTGCGCGATGCCGGTATCTACAAGTTAACCACCGAGGTGGCGGCGATTGATTACTACTGGTTTGACGTGCATCAGCAAGTTTTCGCGCCGGAATACAAAAACGTGGATACCGCCATTCTGTTTGGCGGCAAGTATGAGCACAACACTTGGTGGACCGATGAGCCGCGCCAAATCACGGGGATCAACATGCTGCCCATCACCTCAGTGTCAACCTATCTTGGTCGACACCCCACTTATGTTCGCAAGAACATAGATGCCCTGAAGGTCGAAATGGAGACCTATGCCAAGTTCGGCAAACTGCCACCCAACCCGCCCCCTAAAGATGTCTGGCAAGACATCCTGTCGAAATACTTTTCTCTCGCTGAGCCTCAGCAGGCACTTGCTAGCTGGAATCGATGGGGCTCGGTGGAGGCTGGCGACAGCCGCACCCATACACTGCATTGGCTGCTGAGCATGAACACAATGGGTTTGCCAGACTTCAGCATCACTGCCAACACTCCTTTGTATGCCGTATTCAAGCGACCAGATGGAGCGCGGACGCACATGGCCTACAACGCCACCATCGTGCCCATCGAAGTCAAATTCAGTGATGGCAAAAGCCTGCGCGTGATGCCGCGTTCGCTGGGTGTGCTCAAGTGAAGATTTGTGCAGGCGTATTCGTCGTTGCCTTAGCTGCATGCGGCGGCGGCGGTGCAGGCGGTGAGGCTGGTGGTGCGGCTAGCTTCACGCCCGCGCCAATCATCCCAACCGCGCCTTCCCTCGATCCCAATATTGACAACTCTGTTGCAGCGCCAACCATCGCTGGTTGGACGCTGGTTTGGAGCGACGAATTCAGCGGCACTGGCTTGCCCAATGCCAGCAAATGGGCCTACGATACCGAGCGCAACAAGGTGGGTTGGTGGAACAATGAGAAACAGTATTACGCCAGCGGTCGGCTTGAAAACTCCCGAGTTGAAGGAGGCCGCCTCATCATCACCGCGCGGCGCGAGCGCCTCGCCGCCGCGAGCGATTTCGGCGGGCAAGACTACACTTCCGCCCGGCTCATCACGCGTGGCTTGACGAGCTGGACCTATGGATTTTGGGAGATTCGCGCCAAATTGCCCTGCGGACTGGGCACCTGGCCGGCTATCTGGATGCTGGGCACAGGCGGGCGCTGGCCTGATGATGGAGAGATAGACATCCTTGAACAAAAAGGCACAGCAGCGGCTGAAAAACGTCAGATCTTGGGCACAGTGCACACGAAAGCCTACAACTGGCAAGGCGGCACAAAAGGTGTGGCCCAAGGCGCATCAACAAGCCTGCCCAATGCCTGTACAGACTTCAATAAATATCAACTCACTTGGGATGCAGACCGCATCACCATTGGTGTGAATGACGTGAACTACTTCACGTTTTCCAATCCCAAAAACGGTGACAGCAAAGAATGGCCATTCAATGCGCCTCAGTATCTCTTGTTGAATCTGGCGATGGGCGGCGATCTGGGTGGCACAATCAACGATGCCCAGCTCCCCGCGCAAATGGAAGTAGATTATGTGCGGGTATATCGGCGTCCGTAAAAGCGATGCGCATCAGTTCAATGGCTTTGACATGAGCACTCTCCGCCGTCCACGGCCTTTCTGCAAAGTTACATCACAAATTACAGGGTAAGCACTGAGTGCGAATACCTTGCGGGCACAAATCAGTTGAGATAACATTCATGAAAGCGCTTTCAAGAAATCGGCTCGCCGCTGTCTTGTATCGCTCTGAACCAAAGCTACGCAGCAAAGCTAACAATCCTATTGGAGACATCAACATGCGAAACACGACCCTTCGACTTAAACTGGCTGCATGCGCAGTGGCAGTTTTCATCAGCGCCTGCGGCGGTGGCGATGCCTCTGCACCAGCATCGGGAGGGGCAGCCTCCATTG
>JANMDE010000009.1:0-5157 GCA_031376105.1 Variovorax sp.
GCGCTGGCGCGGTAGTCTTCGCAGATGCCGCGCGCGCTGCCGGGGATTTGGATGCAACGCTCGTATTCAGCCAAGGCTTCAGGTGTGAACGCTGCCAAGCCCGCATGACGCTTACCCATGACAGAGCGTATGTAGCGCACCGGATCACTTTCAATCAGTGCCTCGGGCAAGGGCGGGGGTTGGATCAAAAAGAACCAATGCCAATAGGCTTTGGCAAAGCCGAGCGAGGTGTGTTCATACATGGCGAGGGTGGGCGCGATATCGAGCAGCATCATTCGCTGCACCACACCTGGATGATCTGCGGCCAAGCGATGCGCCACGCGTGCGCCACGGTCATGCGCGAGGATGCTGAACTTCTCAAAGCCGAAATACTGCATCACCGCCATGGCATCTTGCGCCATTTCGCGCTTGCTGTGATTGGCATGTTCATCATCGTAGGCAGGGCGGCTGGAATCGCCATAGCCGCGCAGATCCATCAGCACGAGCTGGAAGCGCTTGGCCAGCTCGGGTGCCACCTTGTTCCACATAGCATGCGTTTGCGGGTGGCCATGCAATAGCAGCAGAGGCGGATCTTGCGAAGATGCACTCTGCGCGGTGCGGCCACGCAGAGTGATGCCGTTGCATTGAATAGAAAAGGGCGTGAATCCGTCAAACATGTGCACATTGTGCGCGATACAGGCCTCAAGATAAAGCAATAATATAGCAATTGATTACTGCATTTATAGAAATAATTGAGCTGCCTCATGGAACGAAATGATTTAGAGCTGGTGTTGAGTATTCGCGATGCAGGCTCGATGACCGTTGCCGCTGCGCATTTGGGTATTCATGCGCCTTCTGTGACCAAGCGCTTGGCTCTCTTGGAGGCAAAGCTTGGCGTGAAGCTCTTTTATCGCACGACTCGACGCGTGGCAGCCACTGCGGAAGGCGAGCTGCTATGTGAAAGGGCCGTGGGTTTGCTGACGGCTTTCAGTGAAACTGAGGAGGCCCTGCGCGATCAGGCGCGTGAGCCTTCAGGCCATATTCGTTTGGCGGCCACATTTGGCTTTGGCCGCATCTGGCTTGGCCCGGCGCTGGCGGATTTTCAAAGCCAATATCCCAAGGTGCGCGTGGATTTGCAGCTCACTGAAACCTTGCCAGACTTGGCTGCTGATGGCTTTGATGCGGCTGTTTGGCTTTGGGCACCGCAAGCCAATCGCGCGAGCCAATGGTCGGCCACCTTGCTGGCAAAAAATGAACGCGTGTTGGTGGCGTCGCCAGCGTATGTGAAGGCGAGAGGCAAGCCGCGCAGCTTAGAGGATTTGGCTGGGCATGATTGCCTGATTGTGCGCGAGAGCGACACACCTGGCGGCATCTGGTTACTTGCAAAGGAAGGCGATCGCCAAGCCGCGCGAGCTGTGAAAGTGCACGCTGGCTTGGCGAGCAATTCGGGGGAGCTGGTGCGCGATTGGTGCATGGCTGGGCGCGGCATCATGCTGCGCAGCTTATGGGATGTGTCGCCGCTCATCGCCTCGGGGCAACTGGTGCGCTTATTGCCCAGTTATGCGATGCGCGATGCCAATGTCCAGTGGCTTGCGCCTTTCCGCGCTCAAACGCCGCAGCGCGTGCGGCTTCTGCGCGAGCATGTCATGGCGCGATTCAAGGCGCGACCTTGGGAGCTTTAACGACGAGATAGACACCTGCTGCCGTCACGGCGGTGCCAATCAGGGTGAGGGCAGTGATGGATTCGCCAAACAACGCCCAGGCCATGAGGGCTGTGACGGGCGGCACGAGATAAAGCAGGGAGGTGACGCTGGTGGATGCGCCGCGCTGGATCAGTAAATACAGTAGCGTACTGCCGCCTAAAGTGAGGACGATCACGCTCCAAGCCATGGCACCCATGAGCTGGGTGTTGTAGGCGCCTGATGCGGCGAGCCATTGCATGGGCTCGGTTTCGAGCAAAGCAAAAGGCAGCGTGAGCAGCAGTGCGGCGCTGAGTTGAATCGTGTTGGCGGTGCGCACATCGCCAGGTTGCACAAACCGCTTTTGATACAGCGCCCCGGTGGTCATAGAAACCAGGGCTACTATGCAGAGGAACACATTCCAAGACGTGGCTTCACCGCCTGCGCCAAATTTGCGGCTCATCACGAGAATGAGGCCAAAAAAGCCCAACGCCAAGCCTGCCCATTGCCGACGCGATACCCCCGCACCCATGCCTTGCTGGCGCGAAACATGCGCCACCCAAAGCGCGGTGAGCACGGGCTGAAAATTGACAATCAAGGCCGACAAACCGGCACCAATGCCTGCTTTGACCGCCATCCACACGCCGCCCAAATAGCCTGCGTGCATGAGCAAGCCGGTGACAGCCAAATGAAGCCATTGCTGGCGATTTTGCGGCCACACTGCTTTGGCCAGTGCCACCCAGATCAAAAAACAGAAGATCGATAGCGCATAGCGCACGCTGAGAAAGCTCAGGGGAGGTGCATGCGGCATACCAAACCGAGCCACCACATAACCCGTTGCCCAAATCACCACAAACACACCGGGCATGGCGCGCAGCCAGCCATTGGAAGAATCACGCATGCTGAAAAATTACTTCACGCGCGCCCGAATTTCAGGCAATGCTTTTTGCAGGTAATAGACCATGCTCCAAGTGGTGAGGATCGCGGCGATCCAAATCAGCCAAGTGCCCCACAGGTGAGTGTTGATCATGCCAAAAAGCATGCCGTCATAAAGCAAAAAGGGAATCGCCACCATTTGCGCCACGGTTTTGAGTTTGCCAATCATATGAACGGCGACACTGCGCGACGCGCCGATTTGCGCCATCCATTCGCGCAAAGCAGAAATGGCGATTTCTCGGCCAATGATGATGAGCGCAACGAACACATCCGCGCGCTGCATATGTACCAAAACCAACAAGCTCGCACAGACCAAAAATTTATCGGCCACCGGATCCAGAAACGCGCCGAAGCTGGAGGTTTGGTTGAGCTTTCTTGCTAAATAGCCGTCAAGCCAATCTGTCAGTGCGAAGACAACAAACATCACGGTGGCCCAAAGATTCTTCGTCGCCATGCTCATGCCGTCGCTGTAATACACGCCCACAATCAGTGGAATAGCAACGATGCGCGTCCAGGTGAGAATGGTGGGAATCGTGAAGAACATGGGGCGATTGTGTCACGCTTGGGCTACGCTGGGCTGCAATCAGCGTCCTTCCACAATCGTCACGAGCTGAAACTTGTTGTTGTCGTTGTACAAAAACGTCTCATTGAACTGCCAAGGCTGAGGCAAATTGCTCACGGGGCCGTAGTTAGCGGCGCGGCGGGCGGCGTTTAAGGCGAGATCGTTGACCTCTGGAGAAATGCGCGATCCGCGCATGAGATCAAGCGCGCGAACCGAGCCGTCGGCATTGAGCATCACCGTGACTGTGGCGATACCGCTCCATTGTTCCGGTTGCGGGCCATTGAAGCTGGCACCTGGGTTGGCCGCCACGATCATTTGCGCGGCACGGCGGCGGTAGTCAGCCCAGCTGGCCACCATGGGAAGCCGAGGCGCACTGACCGTTGGCGGCGCAGGCGATGGCACGGGTTGTGGAGTGAACACTGGTGAGGAGGCAGGCACGGGCGCCGGCGTGTCTTTGGGCATCGGGCGGCTGGCACAACCGGAAAATAGCGTAGCAAGTAGACTCATCGTAAATATAGAAACTATACTTTTGATAGCATACTTCGTATATTCTATAGGGGCGATAGCCTGATTTTCTTTAAACAATGGCTGCTTAGCTTGCTTTTGCAGGGCGTCAATGCAGGGCACGGTAAATCTCCTCGGCGAGTTCTTTGGATATGCCATCGACCGTGGTGAGATCCACCACGCTGGCTGTAGCAACGCCTCGGATGCCACCAAAGCGTTGCAGTAGTTTCGCACGTCTTTTGGCACCGATGCCGGGGATTTCTTCCAATTTGCTACCACCTGTGCGCACTTTTGCACGCTGAGCGCGCATGCCGGTGATGGCAAAGCGGTGTGCTTCATCGCGAATTTGGGCGATCAGCATGAGCGCGGCGCTGTCTTTGCCAAGATAGACTTTCTCTCTGCCGTCAGCAAACACGAGCTCTTCCAAACCCACTTTGCGACCTTCGCCTTTCTCCACGCCCACCAGCAGGCCCAGATCCAGCCCCAGTTGCTCGAAAACTTCCCTCGCAGAGCTGATCTGGCCTTTGCCTCCGTCTATCAACACCAAGTCGGGCAGCTTGGTTTGATTGCTCTTGCCAGCCTGGCTGGCCGCTTCATGTTTGCCGGCTTCGATGAGCTTGGAATAACGCCGCGTCAATACCTGGCGCATGGCGGCGTAATCGTCGCCGCCGGTGATGCCTTCTATGTTGTAGCGACGGTAATCTGCGCTCTTCATTTTGTGGCCTTCAAACACCACGCAACTGGCTTGCGTGGCCTCGCCAGCGGTGTGCGAAATATCAAAGCATTCAATACGCAGCAGCGATAGATCTTCAATCGCAAGATCCAGCGCATCGACCAATGCTCGTGTGCGCGCCTGTTGCGAACCTTCTTCCGCGAGCAAGCGAGCGAGCTGAATATCGGCATTCTTTTGCGCCATCTCCAGCCAGGCGCGGCGCTGCTCTTTGGGCTGATGAAGGGCAGTGATTTTGATGCCGGTTTGCTCGATCAGCAGATCGATCAATTCAGGATCTACCTTCTCGCTCAAGATGAGCACGGGCGGTGCGGGCACGTCAATGTAATGCTGGGCAATAAAGGCTTCGAGCACCTCTCCCACGGGCGCTTCATGCACGTTGGCTGGAAAGTAGGGCCGATCGCCCAAATGCCGCCCACCGCGCACCATGGCCAGATTCACGCAGGCCTTGCCGCCGCTGACCTTCGCCGCGAGGATGTCGACATCTTTGTCCTCTGCTGTGTCCATCGCTTGGGTGTGCAGCACGCGCGAAAGCGCTGAAATCTGGTTACGTATCTCAGCCGCTTTTTCAAATTCCAATTTTTCGGCATGCGCCATCATGGCGCTTTGCAGTTCGTCCAGAATCGCCTGCGTCTCGCCGCGTAAAAATCGCTCAGCATTCCTAACATCTTGCTCATAGCTGGATGCATCAATATGGCTCACGCACGGCGCAGAGCAACGCTTGATTTGATACAAAAGACAAGGCCGTGTGCGGTTGGCAAACACGG
>JANMDE010000139.1:0-6606 GCA_031376105.1 Variovorax sp.
TAATTAGATTTTTTCGATTTTCGACAGCGTTTGGCACACGATGCAGTGATGTCTCAAACACTGTTTATTTATACAATTTCAGCGAGACTTGATACTACAATCCCTCCCATGGCAGATAAGTTACCCACCCAGTATTCCGAAGGTTCGATCCGTGTTTTGAAAGGGCTGGAGCCCGTCAAGCAGCGGCCGGGCATGTATACGCGCACCGACAATCCGCTGCATGTCATTCAAGAGGTGCTCGATAACGCGGCAGACGAAGCGCTCGCAGGGCATGGCAAGCGCATCAAGGTGGAGCTGCATACCGATGGCTCGGTCAGCGTGCATGACGATGGGCGGGGGATTCCGTTTGGTATTCACCCGGAAGAAAAAATAGCGGTTTTGGAGATTGTGTTCACCAAGCTGCATGCGGGCGGCAAGTTTGACAAAGGCAAGGGCGGGGCATACAGCTTCTCAGGCGGCTTGCATGGCGTGGGCGTGA
Source organism: Variovorax sp. (assembly GCA_031376105.1). GTDB lineage: Bacteria > Pseudomonadota > Gammaproteobacteria > Burkholderiales > Burkholderiaceae_C > JANMDU01. The sequence goes on from JANMDE010000139.1 coordinate 479, forward strand.
GCGTGACGAATGCGCTGTCTAAGCGCCTGGAAGTGATCAGCCATCGCGAGGGCATGGTGGCTAAGCTGGTGTTTAGCGGCGGCGATGTGATTGAGAAGCTGCATTTGCGCAAGCAGATCGAAGGAGATCGAAAGAACGGTACTTCAGTTCGTGCTTGGCCGGATGCGAAGTATTTTGAAAGTGCGGCGCTACCCATGCCAGAGCTGGTGCACTTGCTGCGCAGCAAAGCGGTGCTGATGCCGGGCGTGACGGTCTCGCTGGTGGACGAGAAGAAGAAAGACACGCAAAGCTGGCAATACAAAGGCGGCCTGCGCGATTATTTGGAGCAGTCTTTGCCCGCTGACGCGGTGATTCCGCTCTGGGAAGGCGAGGGCTTTGCCGAGAATAACGACACCTTTGCCGAAGGCGAGGGAGCGGCTTGGTGTGTGGCGTTTACGGAAGAGGGCAATGCCATCCGCGAAAGCTATGTGAATTTGATCCCCACCAGCGCGGGCGGCTCGCATGATTCTGGACTGCGTGATGGCTTGTTTACGGCAGTGAAAAGCTTTGTAGATTTGCATTCGCTGCTGCCCAAGGGCGTGAAGCTCATGCCGGAAGACGTGTTTGCGCGGGCATCTTATGTGCTGAGCGCCAAGGTGCTTGATCCGCAATTCCAAGGGCAGATCAAGGAGCGGCTCAATTCCCGCGATGCCGTGCGGCTGGTGAGCAGTTATGTGCGCCCAGCGATGGAGCTGTGGCTTAACGAGCATGTGGATTACGGCAAAAAGCTCGCTGAGCTGGCTATCAAAGCGGCACAAACGCGCCAGCGCGCGGGCCAAAAGGTAGAAAAGCGCAAAGGCTCGGGCGTGGCGGTGTTGCCGGGCAAACTCACCGATTGCGAAAGCAAAGATCTAGCGCACAACGAGGTGTTTTTGGTGGAGGGCGATTCTGCGGGCGGCAGCGCCAAAATGGGGCGCGACAAAGAGACGCAGGCAATTCTTCCCCTGCGCGGCAAGGTGCTTAACACTTGGGAAGTAGAGCGGGATCGCCTGTTTGCCAACACCGAGATTCATGATATCTCGGTTGCGATTGGCGTGGATCCGCATGGCCCGGAAGATTCGCCCGATATGAGCGGCCTGCGTTACGGCAAGATTTGTATTTTGAGTGATGCGGATGTCGATGGCTCACACATCCAAGTGCTCCTGCTCACACTGTTTTTCAAGCATTTCCCCAAGCTCATCGAAGGGGGCAATCTGTATGTCGCCCGCCCGCCGCTGTTTCGTGTGGACACACCCGCGCGAGGTAAAAAAGCTGCTGGCAAGGTGTATGCGCTAGACCAAGGCGAATTGACGGCGATATTAGACAAACTGCGCAAAGAAGGCGTGGCAGAGGGCAAATGGACGATCAGCCGCTTCAAAGGCTTGGGCGAGATGAATGCCGAGCAGCTCTGGGAAACTACGCTCAACCCCGACACCCGCCGCCTGCTCCCGGTGCAATACGGTGACCTCACTTTCGCGCAAACCGCCAACAACTTCAACCAACTCATGGGCAAAACTGAGGCCGCCGCCCGCCGCGCGCTGATGGAGCTGCATGGGGATGAGGTGGAGGTGGATGTTTGATGGTTTCTAAAGCGATTTTTGAATTCACGACGCAGTGCGTCGCGAATTCAAATCATGGCCATAAGATTCGTCACGAGGCCATTGACGAATCAATAAGTGCGACAGCGTCGCACATATTGATATTGAGACCTTCGATTTGGAACGCGCTGCGTTCCAAATTTGAGTATTTGCAGAATAAGTCAGAAGGCTTCCGACTTATTCTGCAAATAGTTTCTATTGCGTTCGTAGTAACATTTTCAGCAAAATAAAGCTCAAGTTCTTTTCAATGGACCAGCTGTACTCTGATCAACCTCGAAGAAAACAGATGATTTTTGTAGTAATTTAATCATGAGTAATCGCCTTTCATTCGTTGCAATCCATAAATCGATAACTAACTTATCGACCGTTGATTTGCCTAGTTTTGTCGTTTTGACAGGGCGAAATGGTTCTGGGAAAACGCATCTTTTGACAGCGATTAAGGAAAACAAAGTTTCCTCGTCCTTGGTAAATGACCATAGGACTGATGTGCGAATGTTTAACTCGACTGATATCATTCCGTCAGATACAGGCAGATTTGACCCGCATGCCATGCATTCACAAAGGTCGAACATTTTTCAATCCATCCTTCATTATCGGGAGCATTACTTTTCAGGAAGCTTGCAGCAGCCTGTATGCTCATTAGGTATTCCATCTCATTTGTGTTCATCAATTGATGCAATACAGTCATTATCATTGACAGATATTGAAAAACTATTCAACGATCCTCACAAATCTCTTTCGGTATATCAGTCAATACAGGAAACTATAAAAAGCTATGGTAGTGCATGTGCTAGTCAGGTATTGAATCAAGGTGACGATAACTGGCAGCGTGAAGTACGTCGAACTTTGCAGAAAGAACCAGAGATATTTGCAACTAAGTCACAAGATGAATTTTTTCAACATGAGAATTTTTTATGGGGTGAAGTTGATCCATTTCAACAGGCGTTCGGCCGTGTTTTCACAACATATCGAGAATTAGTACATAGAAATAGCTTACTAGAAAAGTTTCCTCCGCCAAATGAAAATATCCGAGCATTTACAGATGAGGAGTTTAAAAAAGAGTTTGGAGCACCGCCTTGGGAATTTGTGAATCAGATATTGGAAGAATGCAGGTTGGATTTCCGTATGGACAATCCTCTATTGCATGAAAGATCAGCATACGAACCAAAATTTAGAAAAATTTCAAAATCTGTAGAAATGAGATTTCAAGACCTATCCTCTGGAGAAAAAGTCTTAATGTCTTTTGCTTTGTGCTTGTATAACGCACAAGAGGCAAGGCAAGCAAAGGTATTTCCTAAGTTGCTGCTGCTAGACGAAATCGATGCCCCGTTGCATCCGTCAATGATAGTTTCTTTGTTGAATACGATTCAAAATGTACTTGTTAGAGATAAAGGGGTTTCTGTAATTCTTACTACTCACAGCCCGTCAACTGTAGCGTTAGCTCCTGAAGAAGCGGTATATGCTATGAACCCCGACGGCCCGAGTATCGATAAAATTAGTAAAAATGAAGCGCTTAATTTATTGACTACAGGTGTTCCCACACTTTCAGTATCGTTTGATGGGAGGCGGCAAGTATTTGTAGAAAGCAAAACTGATGCGCGTATTTACGAATTGCTCTATCAACGATACAAACCGTGGTTGAATTCAGAGCTTTCGCTGAACTTTATTGAGGTGGGTAATAGGGACACCTCTGGCGGAGAACACAACTCGGGATGCTCACAAGTCAAGCGTATCGTTGGCACTTTGGTTGAGGCGGGTAACACTAGCGTTTATGGTCTAGTTGATTGGGACGGACATCAAACTGAGACTAATAGAATTTGTGTTTTGTCTGAAGGTCTACGAGACGGGATCGAATCACTTCTTCTTGATCCTTTAATCTTAGTTGCATTGATAGCCAAGGAAAATATCAAGCATGCAAGGGATATAGGTCTTTTGGGCGAGAGCGATAGTTATGTGAGCTTACTTTCTTGGGGGCAACGGCGTTGGCAAACGGCTGTTGATACCTTAATGAATAAAATACTTACTGACATTAGTGATCAGTGTTTAGTTGTTAGCTACCTGAACCAAATTGAACTAAAAATTCTTAAGCAGTTTTTGCATATGGATGATCATAAGTTGCAAGAATTAGTAGTTAGTAAATTTGGTTTTCTTCAGCTTAAAAATAGGCACTCTGGAGATCTTATGATTTGCGTGGCAGAAACTATTCTTTCGGACGAGCCAAAGCTTGCTCCAACAGATTTGATCAAAACATTTACAAATCTGTTGAAATAGTCAATTGCAGACAATGAATGTATACAACTCAAAAAATCTAGCTTGTCGTTTCTCTAAGATGGCAATATTTTGATGACTCCCCGAATCCGCCTTCGCCCCACGCTCGCCAGCGACATCACTTATGTGCTCTCGCTGGAGCAAGATGCTGAGAACCTGCCTTTCATCACGCCTTGGGAGCGCACTCAGCATGAGGCTTCGATTCGGTTTCCGGATATGCGGCATTTCATCGTGGAGGGCGGCGCAGGTTTGGAGGCTGTGGGGTTTTTGATTTTGATTGGGTGCCGCAATCCGCATCAGTCGATTGAATTGAAGCGGATGGTAATTACGGGTAAGGGGCAGGGCTTTGGTCGAGCGGCGCTGCGGGTGGCGAAAAGGGTGGCGTTTGATGATTTGGGGGCGCATCGGTTTTGGCTGGATGTGAAATCGCGCAATCTGCGGGCGAAGGCCTTGTATGACGCGGAAGGCTTCGTGCTGGAGGGCACGCTGCGCGAGTCGGTGCGGGTGCAGCCGCGAGCGAGCAGTTTGCCCAGCGGGCGTGATTCTCAAGCGGGCGCGGATTTTGATTCGCTGCATGTGCTGTCGATACTGCGCACGGAATTTGATGCGCGGCGCGGGGCTGGGCTGGAAGGCTTAGCTTGAAGACTTCTATGATAAAAAACGGCTATTTGCCCTCACATTTGCTTGATAGTTTGCTATCAAAAATGAAGCATTTAAAATTGGTGATAGGCGTCTGGGCGAGCTTGTTTTTGGCGATGCCTGCGCAGGCTGATGTGTGGGGCTATATTGATGCCAAGGGCGTGGCGCATTTTGCGGCAGAGAAGGTGGATGACCGCTATGAGCTGTTTTTCAAAGGCGGCACGGGTTTTGACACACGTGATGGTGTGAATACGCCGTCCAAGCCCGAGCCAGAGACCCCGCGTCAGGTGGCCGTGCCAGCGGGGAAGACCAAGCTGTTGGCGTTTTTTGATGTATCGCCCAATTTTAAAGCGGTCAAGCATCACATGCGCGAAGCCTCGCAGGCGCACAACGTGGATTTTGAGTTGTTGCAAGCCTTGATCGCCACCGAGAGCGGTTTTGACACCAACGCCGTCAGCCCGAAAGGCGCGGTCGGCCTGATGCAGCTGATGCCTCCCACAGCGCAGCGCTACGGCGTGAGCGGTGACGCGAAAATACCGATTGAGAAAAAACTCACCGATCCCAAAACCAATATCAAAGCGGGCACGCGCTATCTGCGTGATTTGATCAACATGTTTCCCGGCAAGCTTGATTTAGCGCTGGCCGCTTACAACGCTGGCGAGGGCGCGGTGCAGCGCCATGGCAACAAGATTCCGCCCTACAAAGAAACGCAGAATTACGTCGTCACCGTGATGCAAATCTACAACCAACTCAAGCCGCCAGCGGCTATCGTGCAACGCCAGCAACAGCAACTTTCTCAACAAACAGGTCGCGTGCGTATGGAGTTTCCGAATGCGCCAGCCCCGTCTGCACAAGCCGCGCCGGGCCAGATCGCTGGGCGCGGCAATATGGTGCCACCGCTCAGTGCGCCCGGGCTGGGCTCACCCGGGCTCAACACGTCGGGCGGTGCCTTGAGTGCCCCAGCCATGTCTGCAACAGAATCCAAATAATTTTTCGACGCTTTGACCCATGACAGATCAACCCACCCTCGACCTGACCCCAGAAGACAACGGCAATGGCCGTGGTGGCCAAGGCAACAAAACCAGCCTGGCCGATGCCGACAGCGGAGACAGCCTCAATTTAGCTGTTTACGCGCAACGCGCTTATCTTGAATACGCACTCAGCGTTGTCAAAGGGCGTGCGCTGCCCGATGTCTGCGACGGCCAAAAACCGGTGCAGCGGCGCATCATTTATTCCATGCACCGCATGGGCCTGAGCTTTGGCGGCAGCAATGGTGCGAGTGGCGCCAAGCCGGTGAAATCGGCGCGTGTGGTGGGCGATGTGCTGGGCAAATACCATCCGCATGGCGACAGCGCTGCCTATGACGCGATGGTGCGCATGGCTCAGGGTTTTTCGCAGCGCTATCCGCTGGTGGACGGACAAGGCAATTTCGGCTCGCGCGATGGCGATTCAGCAGCTGCCATGCGCTACACCGAGGCGCGTTTGGCGAAAATCGCCACCCTGCTGACCGATGAGCTCGACATGGGCACTGTCGATTTCGTGCCCAACTACGATGGCTCCGAACAAGAGCCGCGTTTGCTGCCCGCACGCTTGCCGTTTGATTTG
>JANMDE010000159.1:0-7400 GCA_031376105.1 Variovorax sp.
GGCCAGCGCAGCAGCCACCAGCGCCAGCCATGCCATGATGCGCAGCCAAGGCAACTGGGACCAGCCGACTTGCTGCACCGCCACGACGTTAAAGGGCTGACTGGCTGAGGCCAAATTTTTCTGAGCCTCAAAGCGCCAGCCCCCCTCTTGCGGCTGCTGACCCGTTTGCACGATGTATTGCTGGCCTTGGTGCTCCAAGCTCACGCGGACCGGGCTGGTTTGTGGATCCATGGGCCACTCTTCCCAAGGTACGACCGCACGCAAATCGAGCCTTAAAGCGAAGCTCGAAGGATCAGCAGCACTGACCAGAACATAGCGGCCTTGCGCAAAGTCTAGGCGCGCTAGAGAGGCGCGGCGCTGTGCGCGGGAGCGAGCCTCGGCCTGCGTCAGCTCTGGGTCTGTCCATTGCGCAGCACCTTCGCGGCGCTTGACTTCCAAGATTTGCGGATAGACCGATGACAGGCGTTGCTCGCCACCTGCAGGCGGCTGAAGCAGAGCGAGGGACGACAGCAGCGCATCGTGCTGCACGACACGTTGGCTGAGCAATCGGTGCACGATGCGTGCATCGGTGTCAAATGCATTGCGAAGCTGGCCTAGTTCGGCGCGCGCCAAAAGCACACTACCGATAGCGCTGATCAAAGCCCATAGGAGTACCCAGATGGCGGGGCGATGGAGGGGCAGCGGCATGGCGGATGGCGTGGAAGGGGCTCAAAGGGGCATTCTGGCATGCTCGCCGCGCCTATCGCGCGAGGCTGCGAACGCGCATGTCCAAGGGCGGCAAAAAGCGACGATCAAACACTTCACTCACACTGGGTGTGCGCGGCAGGCGCTTGACGCGGACGATTCGCTCAATCAGGCGCTGCAGGCGCTGGTCGTCCATATCGCCGATGCCAATGCGTTTGCCTTCGGGATGCGCCATCTCAATATCGAGGGTGCCTTGCAAGCGGCGCAAATTGATGTCGGCATCGCTGCCGGGGGCATGGCGCAGCAGCGCATCAATGGCGGCTTGCGGCTCGCGCACGGTATCGGCCAGCGCTTGATTGATGGCGCGCACCAAGCCTGTGAGCGCTTGCTGATCACGCTGGTAGGTTTCGCGAGTGACGAACAAGGTGTTGCCATACATCTCGGGCAACACATCTGACCAATTGAGAAAGCGCAGTGCGCTGGGCTCGACGCCATAGGGTGCGGCAGAAGCAATGAGGGTGTTGACGAAGCCAAACACGCCATCGCCGCCACGGCCTTTCAACATATCACTGACAGCCTGACCCATGCCGCCCATGGAGCCATCGACTTGCACGCGACTGGCGTCGATGCCGGCGGCTTGTGCATAGAGGTCAAACGTGAGCAGTGCGGCATCATTGGCATGGCCTAGCACGCGCTTGCCCAGCAGATCGCGCGGTTGCTGAATCGGGCCGCGTGCATCGACAGCGATCGTGAAGGGCACGACATTGAAGGTGGTGAAGATGGCAACCGGCCCACTGCCTTCGGGGCTGCGTGCAATGCGCTCAATGAGTGCGCTGATATCGCCGTATCCGATGTCAAAAGCGCCGTCGCGCACCATGGGCACCATGGCAGCAGCGCCCGGCCCGCCAGACATTTGCATTTGCAGACCCGCATCACGTAGGTAGTGGCGATCCTGAGCCAGCAGAAAGAAGGCCACCGGCCCGGACATGCCGGTGTTGAGAAGCAGGCGAAAGGATTTGCGAGCCGAGGAGGTTTGAGCACGCGAAGCGGGAAGCCACGCCAAGCTGCCGGCCGCGAGCATGGCCATGATGGCGCGGCGCGTGTGCGTGTGCGTGTGCGTGGGCATGGAAGGCTTGGCTTCAGAAAGAAGAAAGCTTGGAGAACTGTTCATTTGGATTGACCTAGGTGATCGTGTCAAGGCCGAGCACGTAGCGCGGCTGGCGGCAAATGATCGGGTGTGAAGATGTCGGCGGGTGTGGGCGTGCGCGGCAATCCGTTTGCTTGCACCATGAGCGCGATGCTACGAGCCAGGCGCGCCGTATCGACATCACCGACCTGCGTTTGCTTTGTTCCGGTGGGGAGTTGAGCGTTCATTTCTAAATCGAGCGTGGCTTTCAAGCGTGCGCGTTCTGCGGTGCGCGGCAGACCAGGGTTGGCTTGCATCACCGCCTCTAACCCCGCCTCGGGATCGCGCAGCATATCTAGCACACCGCGGTTGATCGCTTTCACAACCGCGGTGACCAAGGTTGGATCGCTCTGCAGCAAGCGCTGCGAAGCCATGATGACGCTGCCATAGAGATCAGGCACGAACTCGGCGTAGCGCAGAAAGCGCACGCTGCGAAGAAGCTCGGGGTTGGCCGAGACCATGGCGCCAGTGAAGGTGCTGACATAGCCAAAGGCGCCAGCAGCTTGGCCTGAGATCACTTCCTGAGCCATGCCGGCCATGCCCGCCCACGCGCTGGCGATCTGCACGCCAGAAGGGTTGATGCCTTTGTGGCGGCAGAGCGCGCCGAATGTGCGCAGGGCCACATCCGAGTCATGGCCGATCACGCGTTGATTCAGCAGTTGCCTAGGGTGTTGAATCGGCCCATCGGCGGCGACCAAGATGCAAGAGGGCGAGGCATTGAACATCATGTACACGCCGCGTGCGGCCTGGGCGGGGTTTCGCGCGCTGAGCTCGATCAAGGCGTTGACATCGCCATAGGCCAAATCGTAATCACCCGAGGCCATGCGTGGTGCGGCGGTGTAAGCGCCGCCACCTGGGGTGAGTTGTAGTTCAACACCTTCGGCGGCGAGATAGCCTTTGGCCTGAGCTAACCATAACCAGGCTTGGGGGCTGGAAAAGCCGGTGTTGAGCAACATGCGCAGCTTCTTAACAGGTCGCTGTGCAAGGGCGGGCTGGCTTGCGCCAAGGGCCAGGGCGCTGGCCATGCCAAGCCAATGGCGGCGGCGGATGCTGGGCAAAGAGAGGAGTGGGTTCATGCTCTCAATGTATTTCAAGATCGACCTGACCCGGCATCCGTATGAACGCGGGTGCGGATGCGTACTTCTACGGAGGTAGGCGGCTGCGTAGAGCTGTCGGGGGAAAAGTTTTGCGCTCTATGTGATCTAGATCATAGACTTGGACGAGTGGGTGCGCTTCAATAAAGGCTGGTTCAACACGCTTGGCGGGCTGGTGTCCGCCTTACTCGCTACTGGGTTGGAATACGTGTTCGGTGAAGACGGATCAGCTATGAGCGCGAGGATCAGGGGCTCAGCCGCTGAGCAGCAAAAATCACCTGATCGATCACTGCTTTGACCCTTTGCACGGTGTTGCCGTCTTTAATTTGGCCTTGGGCGTCGAAAGCGTCACTGGCTTTGTTGAGGGCGAATTGCTGGGGCGTGAGCCAGCATTGCAGGTTGCGCAGCAGGGGGGCGAGGTGGTCTAGGCTTCTCAGGCCGCCCAAGGCACCAGGGGAAGCAGACATGAGCCCGACGACTTTGCCTGCAAAGGGTTTGCTGCCGTTTTTCCAGTGGGCGGCTTCGTCTTCGCTGCATTCGGGGCCGGGCTTGGCGGGGCTGCTTGCCCAATCTAAGGTGTTTTTCAAAAGCGCGGTGTAGGAGCCGTTGTATTCGGGGCTGGCGATGATCCAGCCGGTGTGGCTGTGCATCAGCTCTTTGAGGCGGATCACATCGCGCGGCGTGCCTCGGGCTTCTAGGTCGGCGTTGTAGAGGGGAATATTGAGGTCTTGCAGCTCAATATAGGTGGGCCTGGCGCCGGCTTCGCGCACGAGGCGGGCGGCTTCTTTGGCCAATTTGCGGTTGAAGGATTGGATGCGGCTGGAGCCCGCGAAGATGAGAATGGATTGTTCGTAGGAGGACATAGCGACACAGTTTACTAGCAGTCTGGGTGGCGAGAATGCTTCTGCCGCCTCGTTTGCCGAGAGCTGGCGATTTTTGCAGAGAGACGGATGCGCGGCACAATGTGAGCATGAATCGGTTGTTGAAATTCTCGTTGAGCGCTTTGTTGGCACTGGTGTTGCTGATGGCAATGGCGCTGAGCGCTGCGGCTTGGTGGTTGTCGGGCGATGGGTTGCGCGAGCGGGTGCAGACACTGGCGAGCGAGCAGCTGGGTGTGGCGGTGCGCGTGGGCAAAGTTTCGCTGGCTGTGTGGCCGCTGCCTTCGTTGGCGCTTGATGAGGTGACGCTGGCTACCACGCCGCCGCTCACTGCCGAGCGCTTATCGCTGCGGCCCGCTTGGCGAAAGCTGCTGGGCTGGGGCGGCGAGCGGGAGCTGGAGATATCTTGGCTCTTGCTGCAGGGCCTCAGTTTGCCGCAAGCGGGGCTGGATCAGCTCACGCAGGCACTATCAAAAAAAGAGCAAACTTTGCAGGTAATACAAGGGCGAAGTGCTCAAATAGCTTCACAAACTGAGGCGGAAAGCACACCGTTGCTGGCCGTGGGCCTGCTGGCGATTCCGCAGCACACGCGGCTGGAGCGGGTGGTGTGGCAGTCAGCGGCGGGAGAAGCGTTGTCGCTGTCGGGGGATCTGCGCATGAGTGTGGCGCGGGATCAGGCGGACGTGGCTTTATCGCTGGCTGGCGGCGCGATAGGCGGGCCGCTGCGCTTGGCGCGTGTGCCCTTGAATGGCAAAACGCCCTGGCAATTGCGCGGTGAGCTGGCAACGCAGGGCGTGGATTTGGCGGCGCTGCCCGGCCTGCGCGCACGGATGGCGGGCCAACTGGATGCGACCACCACGCTGGAGGCGACGGCGGCGCAGCTGGTTGGCTTGGGCGCGGCGCTGCAAACACGCACCCAATTTAACGTGAGCGGCGCGGTGATCAGAGGGGTGGATCTGGCCAAGGCGGTGAGCACGCTGGGTTTGTCGCGGGGCGGGGAGACGGCGTTGCAGCAGCTCAGTGGCAACGTGGCCACACGCGGCGCGGGCGCGCCGATGCAGATCACGCTTTCTGAGCTGCAAGCCAAATCGAGCTTACTGCAGGCGCGTGGCGCTTTAAGCGTGGGCGCAGCGGCCAGCCCGGGCGCGCCGCGTGCTTTGAACGGGCGGGTGGATGTGGATCTGACGGCGGGAAGCAGCAAGCTCGGCCAAGCCGTGGGGCAGCTCGTGGGCATACCGCTGGAGATCAGCGGCACCACCGCCGCGCCCCAGGTGCAACCGACACGCGGCGCCATGATCGGCGGCGCGATCGGTTCGGTGGTGGCGCCGGTGATTGGTACGGGGGCTGGCGCAAAGATGGGTGACAAAGCAGCGTCTACTTTGAGCGGCTGGAAGGATAAGCTGTTTGGGAAGTGAAGAGGGGACAGGGAGGCTGATGCTAAGACCAATACCGATACCGGAAGCAAAAGTTGCGCAGAAGACGCAAAAAAGACGGAAGCCACGTAATTGAGTCCTTCTTACGCTTCTAAAATCCAATACGCCCTTATATTATCTGCATAGTTTGCTATTACATTCATAGCAAATTAACATGTAACTCAAGGCAAATGTTTCTCCCGCACCAGTCGCGCAGGGTCGTAGCCCTGCTCTTTGAGTTTGGACTCAATCGTTATCCAGTCGGCTGGGCTGAGTTGCGTTTCGCGCGCTAGCACCCAGAGGAATTCGCGGTTGGGTTCGCCGACGACGGCGTAGCGGTAATCGGCGCTAAGTTGGATCACCCAATAATCGCCCCAGACCATCGGCAGCCAAGCCAGCCAATCGGGCGCGAAGCGCACTTGCAGTTGTGGTGGGGTGAGCTGGTTGCCAGAGAGCTGCGCGGCGTGTGCTGGGCGAGCTTGGCCAATAACTTGCATCTCTTTACCATCTGCTTGACGGCATTGGTTGACGACTTGCACCGTGCCGCCGGGCTGCGGCGTATATTGAGCGCGGGTGTTGGAGGCGCAGGATTTCTGGAAGCGATTGGGGTAGAGCGCGAGCTGATGCCAAGTGCCTTGGTAGCGCTGCAAATCCACGCTGGGCACGGGAGTCAGAGGCAGTTTGGTTGCGTCTGTTGCTTGCGCTGAGATAAAAAGGGCTGCGGTGCAGGCGAGGCTGGCGATCAGGTGGTGGAGCTTCATGCTGGCAATGTACTTGGTTTTGTGGGGCGGCTAAAAATACCAATACCGGACGCAAAAGACGCAAAAGTTGCGCAGAAGTCGCAAAAAAGAAATACGAAGGCAGATGAAAATTGGGACTGCCGAGGAGGCGGCTTAGTTTCTAAAAAACCTTTTTTGGTTTTCTTTCGCGTCACTTTCGCGCGCTTCGCGTCGGGTATTTGAATTCGCCTTCAAGCCTTCAGGCGCATCCAAACAATACATCGCTCAGCGTCTAGCCCCGGCACGGTGAGGTGTTCCACGTGAAACACGTCGATGTTGTTGGGCAGCGCGGCGATTTCATCGCCAGGGGCTTTGCCTTTAAGCGCCATCCACACACCGCCAGGTTTGAGGTGCATTTGGGTGAGTTGCACAAAATCGAGCAGCGATGCAAAAGCGCGGCTGGTGATGATGTCAAAGGGCGCTGCTTGCATCTCTTCCACCCGTGAATGCACGCCGCGCAGATTTTTCAAAACCAACTCGTTGGCCACTTGCTGCACAAAGGCGGCTTTTTTGCCAACGGTGTCGACGCAGGTCACATTCAGGGTTTCAAGCACCGTGGCTAAGACCACGCCGGGCAAACCGCCGCCGGAGCCGACATCGAGCAAGCGTGGGCTGGTTGGGCTGTTGCTTTCCAAGCCAGTTGCTGCTTGCCCAGCGAGTGAGGCGATCTGCTTGCGCAGGGGTGGCACGGCGGCGAGCGAATCAATGATGTGATGCGAGAGCATCTGCGCGGGATCACGCAAAGAGGTGAGGTTGTAGACCCTGTTCCACTTGGTGATCAGATTGCGATAGCGCAGCAGGCGAGAGCTTTGCTCGGGGTGCAAGGGCAAGCCAAGCTGCTGTGCAGTGGCTTCGAGAATGACGAGGTCTGTTGATTTCAAGGAGACGATTGTAGGCTGAGCTTGCGCAGGCCGAAGCGATGTAGGCCGAGGCGCTGCTTCACGTGAAACAGCCAAGAGTCAGGGCTTTTATTGCGGCGGCAATAAAAAGCTTGAACAAGCCGTTGCGCAGCTTCTTCGCTTCGGTCAAACGCCCGCCAGAGCAGTCGGGGCGGATGGCTCCATGTCCTCCGGCGGATTCTTGGTTTGTTTTGCATTCGGTGAGCTCAACGCCCCACCTCCCCCTTTACTACCCCCACCCCCCCCCACTGCTCTGGCGAGCTTAGCTGGAGTCGTGAACTTCGTGCGCCACCAGAACCCATGCCTATGTGATGCGGCTTTGCGTCTGGCGTAAGTAAAGGGGGAGGCGGAAACCCTGCGACGCACGGGCACCAAGGAGGGCTGCGCCGAAGGCGATTGCGGCGCGTGCACGGTGCTGGTGGGCGAACTAAGCGACGAGCGCATCGAATATCGGTCGGTTAACGCCTG
>JANMDE010000190.1:0-3724 GCA_031376105.1 Variovorax sp.
GGTCTGGAAAGACGGCAAAAACCTGTTTGCTGGCAATGGCTATGCAGGCTTGAGCGATTTCGCCCTGTATTACATCGGCGGCATCATCAAACACGCTCGTGCTCTGAACGCGATCACCAACCCTGGCACCAACAGCTACAAGCGCTTGGTGCCCGGCTTTGAAGCACCTGTGAAATTGGCGTATTCCAGCCGCAATCGCTCCGCTTCGATCCGCATTCCTCACGTGCCATCGGAAAAAGGCCGCCGCATTGAGGCGCGTTTCCCCGATCCGCTGATGAACCCGTACCTCGGCTTTGCAGCTTTGCTGATGGCTGGTCTGGACGGCGTAGAAAACAAAATCCATCCTGGCGAAGCCGCTACGAAGGATCTTTACCATCTGCCTCCCGAAGAAGATGCAAAAGTGCCAACCGTCTGCCACAGCTTGGACCAAGCACTCGACTATCTGGACAAAGGCCGCAGCTTCTTGACCAAAGGCGGCGTGTTCTCTGATTCCATGATCGACGCTTACATCGAGCTCAAAATGCAAGAAGTCACGCGCTTCCGCATGACGACGCACCCGATTGAGTTTGACATGTACTACAGCCTGTAATCCCTTACAGTGTGACAAAAAAAGGACGCTTCTGCGTCCTTTTTATATGAATAATTCCCTTATCTGACAACAAGTTATTTGCGATTTTTAAGAAAATGGTTCATACTTCAAAGCCCGGCTCACCAGAGCTTTGGAGCGATGTCATGAAGATATTTATGCCCAATAGGCCACAAGCCCTTATGTTTCCTACACAGCGTGCTCATGTTTTGATAGTTGCTGCGTGCGCAGCATTTTTCAATGCCTCTGCAGCGAATGCGCAAGAGCGCATTTACCGTTGCACAGGCAACGAATACACCAACGATGCCACCAAAGCTGCCGAACGTGGTTGCAAATTGGTTGAAGGCGGTAATCTCACGATCGTCTCTGCGCCCAAGGCGCGTGCGCCCGGATCCGCTGGCGGCGATGTGCGCGTGGCGACGGCATCGCAAGTAGGTTCGAATGTGCCTGCACCGAGCCGCATTGACACCGCAGAGCAGCGCAATCGTGACAGCGATGCCCGCGCTATTCTTGAATCAGAGCTGAAAAAGATAGAAGCCAAGCAAGCTGAGCTCCTTAAGGAATACAGCAATGGCGAACCTGAGAAGCGCGGCGATGAGATGCGTAACAACCAAAAATACCTGGATCGTACCGCTGAGATGAAGGCCCAAATTGCCCGAAATGACAGTGACATCGCTGGCATCAAGCGCGAAATTGGGCGCACTCAGCCCAGCTCGGCCAGCCGCTGATAAGGTTAACAATGCGCTGCAACCGATAGAGCGTGCCGCGCATTACCATAGAGGGGCATATCTGCCCCTTTTTCTTTGCCTGAAAGCTCCTTGCTCGTGCCCCGCATTCGTTTCCAAGCCTTTGATCTGCTCTCCAGCCTCGTGGCGGTGGTGGATTTCCGTGGCTGGGTCATCTATGCCAATCCCGCGCTGGAAGATGCATTGGGTGTGTCGCGCCGCGTGATTGAAGGCAGCGAGCTAGGCCGGGATTTTGCCGAGCCGCAAGCGCTGGAGGCGGCACTCGACGGTGTAGCAGCGAATGCCTTTGCGTCTTTGCGCTATGACGCCATGCTCTTGCCCCAAGGCGGCAAACTCTCGACCGAGCCGATTCCTGTGCACGTGATCATCACGCAAACCGAGCAGAGCAACGAAGTCATCGTTGAGATGCTCCCGCAACACAGCCAAGCCAAACTCGACCGCGAAGAACGCACCGCGACGCAAGCCTTAGCCAACAAAGAGCTCATCCGCAATCTCGCGCATGAGATTAAGAATCCGCTGGGCGGCATTCGCGGTGCAGCGCAGCTCCTTCAATTGGAGCTGGCCGATTCTGAAAAGGCCAAAAGCCTGACCGAATACACCCAAGTCATCATCCATGAAGCCGACCGCCTGCAAACCTTGGTTGATCGCCTGCTGGAGCCGCATCGCAAGCCCCGAGAAATTGGCGATGTGAATATTCATGAGGTGTGCGAGCGGGTGCGCTCGCTGATCGTGGCGGAGTTTCCGCGCGGCTTGAAGGTCGTGCGCGATTACGACACCTCCATTCCTGATTTTCGGGGCGACAAAGAGCAGCTGATTCAAACCGTGCTCAACATTGCCCACAACGCCGCGCAGGTCTTGGCTGAACGCATGGCGGTAGGGGATGCGCGCATCGTGCTTCGAACGCGCATCGCTCGGCAAGTCACTTTAGGCAAGCGTCGCCATAGGTTGGCACTGGAATTGCATATTGCAGACAACGGGCCTGGCATTCCTCCCGAGATCAAAGATCGCATCTTCTACCCGCTGGTCAGCGGCCGGGAAGGCGGCTCTGGCCTTGGGCTCACCTTGGCGCAGACTTTTGTGCAACAGCACGATGGTCTGATCGAGGTGGAAAGCCAGCCGGGAAGAACGGAATTTTGTATCACGATTCCGTTGCCATGAACAAGCGCTCAGCATCAGGATTCGAGGACACAACAAGCATGAAACCCATTTGGATCGTGGACGATGACCAGTCCATCCGCTTCGTGCTGGAAAAAGCCTTGGCACGCGAAGATTTGCCCACCCGTAGCTTCACCAACCCGCGAGATGTGATCGCCGCTTTGAAAGAGGCGGTGAAGGGAGATGGCGATGAGCCGCCGCCGCAAGTGCTTGTGAGCGATATTCGCATGCCCGGCGGTTCGGGGCTCGATTTGATCGCCAAAATCAAAGAACTTGCGCCCAATTTGCCCATCATTATCATGACGGCGTTTTCTGATCTGGACAGCGCTGTGAGCGCCTTTCAGCGCGGTGCGTTTGAGTATTTGCCCAAGCCGTTTGATATCTCCAAAGCCGTGGAGCTGATTCGCCGTGCGGTGGAAGAAAGTCAGCGCGAAGAAGTGGCGCTGGATGCTTCCAAGCAGGGGTCAGAGCAGGAGATGCTGGGCCAAGCGCCCGCGATGCAAGATGTGTTTCGCGCGATTGGCAAGCTCAGCCAAAGCAATGTTACGGTGCTGATCACGGGTGAGTCGGGCTCTGGCAAAGAGCTGGTGGCGCGCGCCCTTCATAAGCATTCTCCCCGTGCCAATGCTGCCTTCATCGCCATCAACACCGCCGCCATTCCGAAAGACTTGCTCGAATCTGAGCTTTTTGGCCACGAGCGGGGCGCGTTCACGGGTGCGCAAACCATGCGCCGAGGCCGCTTTGAGCAGGCGGATGGCGGCACGCTGTTTTTAGACGAAATTGGCGATATGCCCTTTGATCTGCAAACACGCCTGCTTCGCGTTCTCTCAGACGGGCATTTTTACCGCGTCGGTGGCCATAGCCCGGTGAAAGCCAATGTGCGGGTGATTGCGGCCACTCATCAGCATCTGGAGCAGCGCGTCAAAGACGGCAGTTTCCGCGAAGATCTGTTTCACCGCTTAAATGTGATTCGCCTGCGCCTGCCTGCTCTGCGTGAGCGCCGGGAAGACATTGCGGGCCTGGTGCAGCACTTCTTGCAGGTCAGTGCCAAGCAGCTGGGCGCTGAACCCAAGCGCATCTCCAATGCGGCCTTGGTGCGCGTCAGTCAGTTTGATTTCCCGGGCAATGTGCGCCAGCTTGAAAATATGTGTCATTGGCTTACTGTGATGGCCCCCGCGCAGACGATTGATGTGAAAGATCTGCCGCCAGAGGTGTTGGGCGAAGCATCAGCCCAGCT
>JANMDE010000230.1:0-11857 GCA_031376105.1 Variovorax sp.
GCCCGTCATATCAGCCAAGATGCCTTTGGCTTTCGGTGAACGCGCATCAAACAACTCGGCCACACGTGGCAAAACGCCGGTGATGTCTCGCGTCTTCTGGCCAACGACCGGAATACGCGCGAGCACCTCGCCCGGGCCTACGTCTTGACCGTCGCGCACTTGAATCAAAGCGCCGATCTGGAAGCCAATCGTCACCGAGTGATCCGTGCCGGGAATCTTGACTTCTTTGCCAGACGCATCAATCAGCTTGACCTGTGGACGCACCACTTTCGTGGCACCACGTCGCTTAGGATCGATCACCACCAGCGTGGACAAGCCGGTGACTTCATCCAGCTGCTTAGCAACAGTGAGGCCTTCTTCGACATTCTCGAACTTGGCCTTGCCTGCGAACTCAGTGATCACGGGGCGTGTGAGAGGATCCCAATTGGCCAAAATCTTGCCTGCTTTGATGGCTTGATCCGCTTTGATTGCCAACACCGCGCCATAAGGCACTTTGTGGCGCTCACGTTCGCGACCATTGTCATCGGCAATGATGATCTCGCCAGAGCGAGAAATCACCACCAACTCACCTTTGGTGTTGCTCACGTAGCGCATCGTGCTGTTAAAGCCAATCGAGCCAGAGCTCTTGGCTTCAACACTAGAGGCCACTGCCGCGCGAGATGCCGCACCACCGATGTGGAAGGTGCGCATAGTCAGCTGCGTGCCGGGCTCGCCGATCGACTGAGCCGCAATCACACCGACTGCCTCGCCCATGTTGATCAAACCACCACGACCCAGATCACGGCCGTAGCACTTGGCGCACAGGCCAAAGCGGGTTTCGCAGTTAAGCACAGTGCGCACTTTGACTTCGTCCACACCAGAAGCTTCGATCATGTCGATCTCGTCTTCAGACAGCAGGAAGCCTGATGGAATCATCACAGCGCGTGTTTCAGGATGGATGATGTCATCAATCACAGTGCGCCCCAAGATACGGTCACGCAGAGATTCGATGGTCTCACCGCCCTCGACGATGGCGCGCATGACTTGGCCGTTTTGTGTACCGCAATCGTCTTCGATCACCACGAGGTCCTGCGTCACATCCACCAAGCGACGTGTGAGGTAGCCTGAATTGGCGGTCTTCAAAGCCGTGTCAGCCAAGCCTTTGCGCGCACCGTGGGTGGAGATGAAGTACTCCAATACGTTCAAGCCTTCGCGGAAGTTAGCGGTAATCGGTGTCTCGATGATCGAGCCGTCCGGCTTGGCCATCAAACCGCGCATACCAGCCACCTGACGAATTTGCGCAGCGGAGCCGCGCGCGCCAGAGTCAGCCATCATATAAATGGAGTTGAAGGATTCTTGCTCCACCTCATTGCCATGACGGTCGATGGTCTTTTCTTTGGACAACTGGGCATACATCACCTTAGAGACTTCGTCGCCGGCTTTGCCCCAAATATCCACCACCTTGTTGTAGCGCTCACCAGCGGTGACCAAGCCAGAGGCGTATTGGTTAGCGATTTCTTTGACCTCGGTCTCAGCGCGTGCAATGATGGTGTGCTTTTCCTTGGGAACAAGCATGTCATCAATGGCAATCGAGATACCTGCACGCGTTGCCAAGCGGAAGCCGCTTTGTAGCAGCTTGTCGGCAAACACGACGGTCTCTTTCAAGCCGCACTTGCGGAACGAGGTGTTGATCAAGCGAGAAATTTCTTTCTTCTTGAGCGCCTTGTCGATATTCTCAAAAGGCAAGCCCTTTGGCAGAATTTCAGACAGCAAGGCACGGCCCACCGTGGTGGAGCGCAGGTTGATGCCGCTGGTGAATTCGCCAGTGACCTTGTCTTTGGTGTACTCAACCAAGCGCACATTGATGCGTGAGGTGATTTCCACAACACCCGCGTCCAAGGCGCGTTGCAGCTCGGCCAGATCGGTAAAGACCATGCCTTCGCCTTTGGCGTTGATGCGTTCACGAGTGGCATAGTACAGGCCGAGCACCACGTCTTGCGACGGCACAATCGAGGGCTCACCCGATGCTGGGAAAAGCACATTGTTAGAAGCCAGCATCAAAGTGCGGCACTCCATCTGCGCTTCCACCGAGAGCGGAATGTGCACAGCCATTTGATCACCGTCGAAGTCGGCGTTGAAGGCCGAGCAAACAAGCGGGTGCAATTGGATGGCCTTGCCTTCGATCAGGATGGGTTCAAACGCTTGAATACCTAATCGGTGCAGGGTTGGAGCGCGGTTCAAGAGCACAGGATGCTCGCGAATGACTTCTTCCAGAATATCCCACACCACTGGCGTACCAGATTCGACTTCTTTCTTTGCTGCCTTAATCGTGGTGGCAATACCACGCACTTCGAGCTGGGCGAAGATGAACGGCTTGAACAATTCTAGTGCCATGAGCTTAGGCAAGCCGCACTGATGCAGCTTAAGCGTTGGACCCACGGTGATCACAGAACGACCGGAGTAGTCCACGCGCTTGCCCAGCAAGTTCTGACGGAAACGACCACTCTTGCCTTTGATCATGTCGGCCAACGACTTCAGAGCGCGCTTGTTCGCGCCCGTCATGGCTTTGCCACGGCGACCGTTGTCTAGCAAGCTGTCTACGGACTCTTGCAGCATGCGCTTCTCGTTACGCGCGATGATTTCGGGCGCTTTGAGTTCGAGCAAACGACGCAGGCGGCTATTGCGGTTGATTACGCGGCGATAAAGATCATTCAGATCGGAGGTGGCGAAGCGGCCCCCATCGAGCGGCACGAGTGGACGCAGATCAGGCGGCAACACGGGCAGCACTTCAAGAATCATCCAGTGAGGCTTCATACCGGATTATTTGAACGCCTCGAGCACTTTGAGGCGCTTGGCGTGCTTCTTGATTTTGATTTCAGAGCCCGTCAAGTCGTTGCGCAGCTTCTCAATCTCAACATCAAGGTCAAGGCCGGCAAGCAGTTCCTTGATGCCTTCAGCGCCCATTTTGGCTTGAAACTCATCGCCGTATTCGCGCAATTTAGCATCGTAATCGTCTTCAGACATGATGCTGAATTTCTTCAACGGTGTCATGCCGGGGTCTGTGACGACATAGGCTTCAAAATACAATACACGCTCAATGTCACGCAGCGTCATATCCAGCACCAAACCCAACCGAGAAGGCAAGGATTTCAGGAACCAGATGTGAGCGCAAGGCGCGGCTAGGTCGATATGACCCATGCGCTCGCGGCGCACTTTGGCTTGCGTGACTTCCACGCCACACTTTTCGCAAATCACACCGCGATGCTTGAGCCGTTTGTATTTGCCGCACAAGCATTCGTAATCCTTGATAGGACCAAAAATCTTGGCGCAAAACAGACCATCACGCTCGGGCTTGAAGGTACGATAGTTGATGGTCTCCGGCTTTTTGACTTCGCCAAAAGACCAAGAGCGGATTTTTTCCGGAGAAGCAATACCAATGCGGATCGCATCGAAATGCTCGTCTGGGGTGAACTGCTTGAACAGGTCGAGTAAGGATTTCATGTTTCCAGCTCCTTTACGATTAGTTGCGCTCAAGTTCAATGTCAATGCCCAAGGAACGAATTTCCTTGACCAAAACATTGAACGACTCAGGCATGCCCGCCTGGATGGTGTGCTCGCCCTTGACGATGCTCTCGTAGACCTTGGTGCGTCCTTGCACGTCGTCGGATTTGACAGTCAACATTTCCTGCAAGGTGTAAGAAGCGCCATAGGCTTTGAGTGCCCACACCTCCATCTCGCCGAAACGCTGGCCACCAAACTGTGCCTTGCCGCCCAGCGGCTGCTGTGTCACCAAGCTGTAAGGCCCCGTAGAGCGTGCATGCATCTTATCGTCCACCAAGTGGTGAAGTTTCAGCACATGCATATAGCCCACTGTGGTGGGACGCTCAAAGCGCTCACCTGTGCGACCGTCAGACAGATAGGCCTGGGTGCGTGTGTCGGTCAATCCTTTGATCTTCGCGATATCTTCTGGGTAAGCTAGCTTGAGCATCGCACGGATATCTTCTTCGGCTGCACCATCAAAGACCGGTGTAGCAAAAGTCACACCGCTGGAAAGGTTCTGCGCCATCTCAACGACGCTTTCATCAGAAACCTTAGACAAATCTTCTTTGCGGCCAGAAGTGTTGTAAAAGGTTTCCATGTATTTGCGCAGCTCGGTAGCTTTCGCTTGGGCTTGCAACATGTCACCAATGCGTTGGCCAATGCCTTTGCCTGCCCAGCCCAGATGCACTTCAAGCACCTGCCCTACGTTCATTCGCGAAGGCACGCCCAGTGGGTTGAGGACGATGTCGCACGGTGTGCCGTCGGCCATGTAAGGCATGTCTTCCACGGGCACGATCTTGGAGACCACGCCCTTATTGCCGTGACGGCCAGCCATCTTGTCACCGGGCTGCAAGCGACGCTTGACGGCTAGGTAAACCTTGACCATCTTGAGCACTCCTGCTGGCAATTCGTCGCCTTGTGTAAGCTTCTTGCGTTTTTCTTCAAAAGCGAGATCAAAGCTATGGCGTTGCTGTTCAATCGAATTCTTAATCGATTCGAGTTGAGCGGCCACATCTTCGTCGGCTGGACGAATATCAAACCAGTGGTATTTTTCCACTGAAGCCATGTAGGCTTTGTCGATCTTAGTGCCTTTGGCGAGTTTTTGTGGACCACCGTTGGCCGTTTTACCAGTCAGGAGCTTTTCGATGCGGTCAAAGGCATCGGCTTCCACAATGCGCAACTGATCATTCAAATCCAAACGGAAACGCTTGAGCTCGTCGTCAATGATTTGCTGAGCACGCTTATCGCGCACAATGCCTTCGCGTGTAAACACCTGCACATCAATCACGGTACCTTGCGAACCCTGATCCACGCGCAGCGAAGTGTCTTTCACATCACTGGCTTTCTCGCCGAAGATAGCTCGCAAAAGCTTCTCTTCAGGCGTCAGCGTGGTCTCGCCTTTGGGCGTGACTTTGCCAACGAGGGTATCGCCTGGCTGCACTTCTGCGCCGACATAGATGATGCCGGACTCGTCCAAACGGTTGAGCTGCACTTCAGACAGGTTGGGAATATCACGTGTGATCTCTTCCGAACCTAATTTTGTGTCACGCGCCATGACGACGAGTTCTTCGATGTGGATCGAGGTGTAGCGGTCTTCTGCCACCACACGCTCACTGATCAAGATCGAATCCTCAAAGTTGTAGCCGTTCCAAGGCATGAAGGCTACGAGCATGTTTTGACCGAGGGCGAGCTCACCCAGATCGGTTGATGCACCGTCTGCCACCACATCGCCCTTGGCAATTTTGTCACCGCGCTTGACGATGGGACGCTGGTGAATGTTGGTGTTTTGGTTAGAGCGCTGGTACTGGATCAGGTTGTAGATATCCACACCCACTTCACCAGCGACAGCTTCCTTGTCGTCCACACGAACCACAATGCGGCTCGCATCGACGTAATCCACCACGCCACCACGATTGGCGGTCACCACTGTGCCAGAGTCCACAGCAGCCACGCGCTCAATGCCGGTACTGACAAACGCTTTCTCTGGGCGTAGCACTGGCACAGCTTGACGCTGCATATTCGCACCCATCAAAGCGCGGTTGGCATCGTCGTGCTCCAAGAAGGGCACGAGAGAAGCCGCCACCGAGACGATCTGCGCTGGGGACACATCCATGTATTGGATCACTTGTGCTCCAACGAGGACAGATTCGCCCTTGTCTCGCGCCGAGATCAAATCACCCGTTAACTTGCCGTCTTTATCAAGGACGGTATTCGCTTGGGCGATCACGTACTTGCCTTCTTCGATGGCAGACAAGTAATCGATTTGATTCGTCACTTTGCTGTCGATCACGCGGCGATACGGTGTTTCGATGAAACCATACTCGTTCAAGCGCGCATAGAGCGCCAGCGAGTTGATCAGACCAATATTCGGACCTTCAGGTGTTTCAATAGGGCAAACGCGGCCATAGTGTGTGACGTGAACGTCACGTACTTCAAAGCCTGCGCGCTCGCGGGTCAGACCACCGGGGCCAAGTGCTGAGACGCGACGCTTGTGCGTGATCTCAGACAAGGGGTTAGTCTGGTCCATGAACTGCGAAAGCTGCGATGCACCGAAAAATTCTTTTAACGCAGCAGAAATTGGCTTCGAGTTGATCAGATCGTGCGGCATGAGGGGTTCTTGCTCGGCTTGACCCAAGCGCTCTTTCACCGCTTTTTCGATACGCGCCAAGCCAGTGCGGTATTGATTTTCAGCCAGTTCGCCGACACAACGAACACGGCGATTACCAAGGTGATCAATATCGTCCACCTCGCCACGGCCATTGCGCAGGTCAACAAGAATCTTCACGACTGAGAGGATGTCTTCATGCGAGAGTACCATCTCACCAGTAGAACCATCGCGGCCCACGCGGGCGTTGAACTTCATGCGACCCACGCGAGACAAGTCATACGTGTCAGGGTTGAAGAACAGGCGGTGGAAGAGAGCTTGCACAGCGTCCTCTGTGGGCGGTTCGCCGGGGCGCATCATGCGATAGATCGCAACGCGCGCAGCAGTTTCGTCTTGTGTTTCGTCAATGCGCAAGCTCTGGGAGATATAAGCGCCCTGATCCAACTCATTGGTGTAGAGGCACTGCAGATCCTTCACGCCAGCAGAGCGCAGCTTCTTAAGCAGCGCTTCGGTCAGCTCATCATTGGCCTTTGCAATGATTTCACCGGTGTCTTGGTCAACGATGTTGCGAGCGACCACACGGCCAACGAGGAAATCTTCCGGTACGCTGATATGCGTCGTGCTGGATTGATCCAGCTCGCGGGTGTGCTTAGCGGTGATGCGTTTGTCTTTTGCAATGATGACTTTGCCGCTCTTATCGGTGATGTCAAAACGCGCCACTTCACCGCGCAGACGCTCAGCCACAAACTCCATTTGCGCGCCACTATCCATCAAACGGAAATTATCAAACACAAAGAAATTGGCCAAAATCGCTTCTGGCGACATACCAATGGCTTTGAGCAAGATCGTGACGGGCATCTTGCGACGACGGTCCACGCGGAAATACAGCAGGTCTTTTGGATCGAATTCAAAATCGAGCCAAGAGCCGCGGTAGGGAATCACGCGGGCAGAGAAAAGCAACTTGCCGGAGCTGTGCGTCTTACCTTTGTCGTGCTCGAAAAACACGCCCGGGCTACGGTGCAGCTGGGACACGATCACGCGTTCGGTGCCGTTGATGATGAACGAGCCTTTATCAGTCATCAGGGGCACTTCGCCCATATAGACTTCTTGCTCTTTCACCTCCTTAACAACCTTGGATTGGGAGGTGGACGATTCACGGTCATAAATGATCAGTTGCACGCGAGCACGCACGGCTGAGCCGAACGAGAGGCCACGCGTCTGACATTCACGCACATCAAAGGCTGGTTTGGCTAAGTTGTATTCGAGAAATTTCATCTCGACGAAACCGTTGTGCGACACGATAGGGAATGCAGCTTCAAATGCAGCTTGCAGACCCTCGTGAACGCGCTTAGTCGGCGCAACGCCTGATTGCAAAAAGAGCGTGTAAGCATCTTTTTGCATCTGAAGCAGGTAGGGCACTTCTAGCACCGCATCGCGAGTACCAAAACTCTTGCGAATACGCTTGCGCTCAGTGTAGGAATAAGTAGCAGCTTGGGCCATGAGATCTCCGGGTGAAGTCTTGGCGACTGGCACAGTTATCTCCACACAAGCGAAGACAACCCTCTTGGCGGCTGGCCACTACCAGCCGTTGGCGGACGGCGTTACATTGCGCAACACCCGAGCCAAGCGGTCTTCTGCAGTCACGTCAGAAGACACAAAAAAATCATTTTTAAAAAGACTTTCTTGTGTCCTCTTGAAGAGCTAAATGCATTTGGCGTGCATCGCCCAACAAGTGGCAAGGACTGGAGGCTTCGTGTAGCACTCCAGCCCTGCAAAAACTCAAAATTACTTGAGCTCTGCTTTCGCGCCAGCTTCTTCCAGCTTTTTCTTTGCTGCTTCAGCGTCAGCCTTAGGCATGGCTTCTTTAACAGTCTTCGGAGCACCGTCCACCAAGTCTTTGGCTTCCTTGAGGCCCAGACCCGTGATTTCGCGCACGGCCTTGATGACCGACACTTTGTTAGCGCCCGTCTCGAGCAGAACGACGTTGAAGTCGGTCTTCTCTTCGACAGCTGCGGCTGCGCCACCACCACCGGCAGCAGGCGCTGCCATCGCTGCGGCGCTCACGCCGAATTTCTCTTCGATTGCCTTGACCAGGTCATTGAGTTCCATGACCGTCATGCTGTCTAGCGAGGTCAGGAACGCGTCTTTATCAAATGCCATGATAATTTTCCTAAATTGAGATAAATGGATTAATGTGTACACCGCCGATTAAGCAGCAACACCTTCTTTTTTTGCCGCTAACGCGCCCAGCACAACGGCCGTACGTGACATAGGGGACATGAGCAAACCACAAAGCTGTGCGAGTAACACTTCCTTGGTTGGAATATTGGCCAGTTGCTTGACCGCGTTGACATCTAGGGCTTTGCCTGCATAAGCACCACCGCGTAAGACCAATTTTTCATTGGTCTTGGCGAAGTCAGCGAGCACTTTAGCTGCACCGACGGCGTCTTCAGAAAAACCGTAAATCAACGGGCCAGTCATCTGCTCGGACACGACCTCGAAGGCACTGCCAACCACTGCACGGCGAGCCAAGGTGTTTTTCAACACACTTAGACTCACGCCTTTGCTGCGGGCATCAATGCGCAACTTGGTCATGTCTGCCACCGTGATACCACGGTATTCCGCCATGACAAGCGTTTGAGCTTTTGCGGCGAGCCCAGTCACTTCTTCAATGACGGCTTGTTTCTCACTGCGATTCAGACTCAACGTCTTTCTCCTTGAACAATGTGATGTCAGCTTACGCCTCCATCACGCCAAAAGTTCAGCGATCAACTGTCAAGATATCAAAGCCGAAAGCTTTTCCATTTTTGCCAGCGGGATCGCCATCTGCGTTGGTTAGCATCTTGCGATGCGAATTAAGTCTACAGCCCTAGAGCTTTCAACACCAACGGTCTTGGATGGCCTGTACCGCATTTTGGTTGTCCCAAAACACGACTCAGCCCACCTTAAAGCTGCTTGCACCAGACCAGTGCGAGCAGCTTGTTTTGCATCAAGCCGCGAGAGATTGAATGTCCACACGGACACCCACACCCATCGTCGACGAAACAGCTAATTTCTTCAAATACACACCCTTGCTTGAAGCCGGCTTGGCTTTATTCAGGGCATCCACCAATGCAGACAGGTTGCCCTGCAGCTTAGCCGCTTCAAACGAGCGGCGACCAATGGTGGCGTGAACGATACCTGCTTTGTCAACGCGGAACTGCACCTGACCGGCCTTGGCATCTTTCACTGCCTTGGCTACATCAGGCGTCACCGTGCCAACCTTCGGGTTAGGCATCAGGCCACGAGGACCAAGAATCTGTCCGAGTGTACCGACGACGCGCATAGCATCAGGTGCCGCGATGACCACATCGAAAGGCATATTGCCGGCCTTGACCATGGCAGCTAGATCGTCCATGCCGACGATGTCTGCTCCAGCGGCCTTCGCTTCTTCGGCCTTAGCACCTTGTGCAAACACAGCCACGCGCTTGATTTTGCCTGTGCCATTGGGCAACACGACAGCACCGCGAACCACTTGGTCAGACTTCTTAGCATCAATACCCAACTGCACAGCCACGTCGATAGATTCGTCGAACTTAGCAGTAGCGGCAGTTTGCACGATACCCAAAGCGTCGCCGATAGCGTACAGCTTGTTGCTATCGACTTTGCCAACTTGAGCTTTTTGTTTCTTTGTGAGCGCCATGATTACAGCCCCTCCACCGTCACGCCCATGGAGCGTGCGGAACCAGCCAATGTACGAACGGCAGCATCAATGCTGGCAGCATTCATGTCCTTAATTTTGCCTTTGGCGATCTCTTCGAGCTGAGCGCGGGTGATCTTGCCAACCTTGTCGACGTGCGGCCTAGCAGAACCTTTGTCCAGCTTAATCGCTTTCTTGATCAAAGTCGTCGCAGGCGGCGTCTTGATGATAAACGTGAAGCTCTTGTCTGCATACGCCGTGATCACCACGGGCAGAGGCAGGCCCGGCTCAACACCTTGGGTTTGAGCGTTGAACGCCTTACAAAACTCCATGATGTTCAAGCCGCGCTGACCTAGGGCTGGGCCAATGGGTGGCGAGGGATTCGCTTTACCGGCAGGGACTTGCAGCTTTACGAAGCCAACAATTTTCTTTGCCATTTTTTCTCCTTACGGGTGATAACGCCACATCAGTGGCTCCCCGGGGCATCGACATTCATAAAATTTAATAAATATCGATTCTTGTTAACAACTCTTTAAGTTTTGATCGCGCAGAGTTGGAAGGCGCGAATTTTTTGACAGCCTCGCCGTCAGGTTTTTTCTACCTGAGAAAAATCCAATTCCACCGGCGTGGCGCGACCAAAAATAGTGACCGAAACACGCACCTTACTCTTTTCGTAGTTGACCTCTTCGACCGTGCCGTTGAAATCAGTGAAAGGGCCTTCCTTGACACGCACATATTCACCCGCAGTGAATTCCACTTTGTGACGTGGCTTTTCAGACCCATCCTTCATCTGATTGACGATTTTTTGCACTTCAGCTTCTGAGATCGCCACTGGGCGATTGCGCGCGCCCCCGACAAAGCCCGTAACTTTACTGGTGTGCTTCACCAGGTGCCATGACTCATCATCCATGACCATTTCTAGAAGAACATAGCCAGGAAAAAATTTTCGCTCAGTAGTTTTACGTTGACCATTCTTCATCTCCACCACTTCTTCGGTGGGGACGAGAAAACGACCGAACTTCGCCTGCATGCCAGCGCGATTGATCCGCTCTAAGATGTTACGCTCGACAGCTTTTTCCATACCGGAATAGGCTTGAACCACATACCACTGCATGCCTGCCGCAGGCGCTAAAGACTCGGCAGTAGCCACCGCGACGGGTTCTTCAGAGGAGGCAACAACTTCTTCGTGTAACTCAGACATTATTTTCTCCAGCCCAACAACAGGTCAAAAATTGCCCATTCGAGCGTCTTGTCGGTCAACCACAAGAACAAAGCCATCACCACCACAAAGGCAAAGACGTAGGCTGTCATCTGCATGGCCTCCTTACGGCTGGGCCAAACGACTTTTTTTGCTTCGCGCCAAGCGTCACGGCCAAAGGCAAGCAATTCTTTGCCTGTCTCAGATGAGATAAACACAAGCGCCGCCACAACCAAAGCGGCGATCAGAGCAGCCCATTGCACCAATGGACCTTGCTTGGTCAACAGATAAAAGCCAACGATACCCGCTACCAACAGCAGCACAGACACAGCCAGCTTGGCTTTGTCTGCGCCAGTGTTTACGGTTTGAACTTGCTCAGTGGCCATTTTTTAGACTTCATAACCCGGGATTTCACCGGCTACTTTAAACAGACAAGCCCAACGCTGTGCGCCGGGCCGATTTCAAGACTGCGCCAACAAATTTCTTAGAATTTGTTGGCAGGGGCGGAGGGCCTCGAACCCCCAACCCTCGGTTTTGGAGACCGATACTCTGCCAATTGAGCTACGCCCCTACAGTCTTCACTTACTTAGCAATCTTCGCCACCACGCCAGAGCCGACCGTGCGGCCACCCTCGCGAATAGCAAAGCGCAGACCTTCTTCCATCGCGATCGGGTTGATCAACTTGACGCTGATCGACACGTTATCGCCTGGCATAACCATCTCTTTGCCTTCTGGCAACTCAATCGCGCCCGTCACGTCCGTCGTGCGGAAGTAGAACTGAGGGCGATAGTTGTTGAAGAAAGGTGTGTGGCGGCCGCCTTCGTCTTTGGAGAGTACATAGACTTCGCCAGAGAAT
>JANMDE010000287.1:0-2479 GCA_031376105.1 Variovorax sp.
TGAAAACTTTCTGCAGCAACTGAATGCTTTCTTTCACCGCCCAAGCGCTGGGATAGGGGCCGAAGAAGCGATGCCTTTTATCCACAGCGCCACGGTAATACACCACCCGAGGAAAATCTTTAGGTGCTATTGAAGTAATAGCAGACTGTGTAATTTCTAAAGGGGAAATAGGCTGATTCTTCTTAAAATTCTCTTGCCCAGTGAGCTTTAAATAGGGGTAGCTTTTATCATCTTTGAAAAGAATATTGAAACGCGGATTCTGCGTCTTGATCAGGTTGTTTTCCAGCAGCAGCGCTTCGGCTTCTGAGCGCACCACGGTGGTTTCCATCCGCACGATTTTGCTCACCATATGCCCAATGCGCGTGCCATCGTGGCTTTTCTGAAAATAGTTCGCCACCCGTTTTTTTAAGCTCTTGGCCTTGCCCACATAAAGCAACACATTTTGCGCATCGAAATAGCGATATACGCCCGGCAGAAAAGGCAGTGCGGCCACTTGCGCCAGCAACTCTGGGCTGTGGGTGGCGGCGGGGGGCGTTGATGGATCAAGGATCGTCATGTCTCGATTGTGAGGGATATAGTTCATAGATCAGGAGACTTCCCCATGCAATGCTTCACCCTCAACGAATCCAACC
Organism: Variovorax sp.; assembly: GCA_031376105.1. GTDB lineage: Bacteria > Pseudomonadota > Gammaproteobacteria > Burkholderiales > Burkholderiaceae_C > JANMDU01. Next base: position 633 of record JANMDE010000287.1, read on the forward strand.
ACATCGCTCATCTTGTGCTTAATCGGCCTGACAGCCTGAACACCATGCACCCCCAGTTTTGGCGTGAGCTAGACGACATGCTGAGTGCAATTCAGCGCGCTGGCACGGCGCGTGCGCTGGTGATTTCGAGCACGGGCAAGCATTTCAGTGCAGGCATGGCGCTGGAGACTTTTTCTAGCGCGATTCAGATGGACGACACCAACGCGTCTGGACGCGCCGCTATTTTTGACATGCTGACCGATATGCAAGCCACCTTCACGAAGCTGGAGACCTTGCGCATCCCGGTGATTGCCGCCATCCAAGGGGGCTGCATTGGTGGTGCAGTCGATATGGTGACGGCTTGCTGCCTGCGCTATGCCAGTGCGGATGCATTCTTCTGCATTCAAGAAATCAACATCGGCATGGTGGCTGACGTGGGCACGTTGCAACGCTTGCCCAAGCTGATCCCCGAAGCCGTGGTGAAAGAATACGCCTACACCGGGCGGCGCATGCCTGCGGCCAAGGCGCTGGCCTATGGTTTGGTGAATGAAGTGTGTGCCACGCCGGAGGCGGCGCTGGCTGCCGCCATGCAATGCGCGAGCGAAATTGCTGCCAAACCGCCCGTTGCCATTTGGGGCACCAAGCAAGCCATTCACTACACACGCGACCACAGCGTGGACGATGCCTTGAAGCAAATGGGCTGGCTCCAAGGCGCGATATGGAGCAACGCGCAGGTGATGGAAGCCGTGGCCGCGATGAAGGAAAAGCGCGCCGGGGATTTTGCGTCTCTTTCTCCCTTACGCAGTTTTAGCAGCGCGGGATAAAGCGGGCTAACGGCTATGTCGAAGCCTGCCTTTCTGATGCAAGATGGGTGGAATGGAAGGTTTTTGAGATACAGTTGACGTTTACGTAAACGTCAATCAGTTTCCTTCGCCGAAACTTTGACCAAAACCTAGAGACAACCATGCCTGTTTTAAGCACCCAGCTCAGTGTCCGCTCCGCAGAATTCCAAGCCAATGCGGCTGCGATGAAGGCGGTGACGGAAGATTTGAAGGCAAAAATAGCGAAAGCGCAGCTTGGCGGCGGCGATGCGGCGCGTGCTAAGCACACGGCGCGCGGCAAGCTGCTGCCGCGTGATCGTGTACAAAATTTGCTTGACCCCGGCACACCTTTTTTGGAGATTGCCCCCCTCGCAGCTTTGGGCATGTATCCCGATAAGGACGGCTCAGACTCCGCGCCTGCTGCGGGGGTGATCGCTGGGATTGGTCGCGTGAAGGGCATTGATTGCATGATTGTTTGCAATGATGCAACCGTGAAGGGCGGCACCTATTACCCGCTCACCGTGAAAAAGCATCTTCGCGCCCAGGAGATCGCGCAGCAAAACCGCCTGCCTTGCATTTATTTGGTGGATTCTGGTGGTGCGAATCTACCCAATCAAGACGAGGTGTTCCCAGACCGTGATCATTTTGGGCGCATTTTTTACAACCAAGCGCAAATGAGCGCTGAGGGCATTGCGCAGATCGCCGTGGTGATGGGCTCGTGTACGGCGGGCGGTGCGTATGTGCCCGCAATGAGCGATGAGACGATCATTGTGAAGAATCAAGGTACGATTTTTCTGGGTGGCCCGCCGCTCGTGAAAGCTGCGACAGGCGAGGTGGTCACCAGTGAAGATTTAGGTGGGGGTGATGTGCACACGCGCCTGTCGGGCGTGGCCGATCATTTGGCAAACAACGACATGCATGCGCTAGGTATTGCACGCGATATCGTGAAGAATTTGGCATCAAATCATGCATTAGCCCCTATGAATAAGGCGCAGAGTGCTCCTGAAATAATATCGCCTCAGTTTCCTGCCGATGAGCTGTACGGGG
>JANMDE010000290.1:0-1866 GCA_031376105.1 Variovorax sp.
TGCGCCGGCATTGATGAATGGGTTGCGCGGAATCCCCTTTTCCGTTTCTAGTTGCACCATGGAATTAAACGCCGCACCAGAAGGCTCGCGCCCCACGCGCTGCCACACATCATCGCCAAGCAGCTTCAGCGCCAGCACAAAGGTAAACAGCTTTGAAATACTCTGGATAGAAAAAGGCATATGAGCACTCCCTGTCGACACGCAAGAGCCATCGACCAAGGCAATCGCCATGCCAAATTGACGCGGCGAGACCTGTGCAAGTGCGGGAATAAAGGAGGCCACTTTGCCTTGCCCATAGAGCCCATGAGCCTGCTCGGCAATACGGTCTAATATCTCTTGCAGCTGCTCGGCGGAGGGGGCATTTGTCTGTAACATCGGCGCATTCTATCGAGGGCTCGTCTCGGCACATTGACCGAGCACTTTGAAACGACTCACAACCGCCATGCTTGATCGCCACATCACACCCTTGATCCGCCCTGCTGTTGAGGCCATCGCCCGCGCCTTGGTGCAGCGCGGAATTCGCGCCGATCATGTGACGTTGGCTGCTTTTGGTATCGGCATCGTCGCTATGCTTTGCATCGTATGTCGCGCCTATTTTCTGGGGGCAGTTCTCATCTTGGTCTCAAGATTGTGTGATGCGCTCGATGGCGCAGTTGCGCGGCAAACCGAGGCTACTGATGCGGGTGGCTTCTTAGACATTGCACTGGATTTTCTGTTTTACGCGGGGATCGTATTGGCTTTTGCCATAGCCTCGCCAAAAGTCAACGCCCTGCCAGCCGCCGTGCTACTTATGACTTTCGTTGGCACCACCTCCAGCTTTTTGGCCTTTGCTGCGCTCGCTGCCAAGCGCGGTATCGTTAGCATAGAGTATCCCGATAAATCCTTTTATTTCCTCGGCGGCTTGGCTGAAGCCACGGAAACCCTGCTGTTTTTCATCGCATTCTGCCTCTGGCCCCGCTGGTTTCAGCCATTGGCCTATGCCTTTGCTGTGCTTCGCGCCATCACCACCTTCACGCGGGTTGTGGGTGGGTACCAAACGCTTCGCAAATAAGCAGTTGCGTGAATATGTCACGCTGATAGACTAAAAGCTGTAAGAATGCACTACTTTGAGCAGACTCACCCTTGCATCCATGTTGCGTTCTGGCACGTAACTCACAACAACGAGGATTTATGAACAAAAGCAAACTACTCCTGATCGTCGGCATCATTGCCGCTCTGATCGCCTTCTTTGCGTTGGATCTGGGCAGATTCTTCACACTGGATTTCATCAAGCAAAGCCAAGCGCAGATTGGTGAGCTGTATACACAAAAACCTGCTCAGGTGATTGGCAGTTTCTTGGCGGTATATGTCGCTGTCACTGCGCTGTCGTTGCCCGGCGCTGCGATCCTGACGCTCGCGGGTGGTGCGATTTTTGGCCTTGTGATGGGCACGATCATCGTCTCATTTGCCTCGACCATTGGCGCGACTCTCGCCTTCCTCGCCGCCCGCTTCGCCTTGGGTGAATCGGTGCAGAAGAAATTTGGAGCTCGCATGAGCGAGATCAACAAAGGTGTGGAAAAAGAAGGCGCGTTTTATCTTTTTACCCTGCGCCTCGTCCCGCTCGTGCCTTTCTTCGTGATCAATCTGCTGATGGGCTTGACCAAGATGAAGACTTGGACTTTTTACTGGGTCAGCCAATTGGGTATGTTTCTCGGCACGATTGTGTTCGTCAACGCTGGCACGGAACTGGCCAAAATTGATTCCCTCAAAGGCATTCTTTCTCCGGGCTTGCTGGGCTCGTTTGTCTTGCTCGGTATTTTCCCGATCATTGCCAAAAAGATCATTGAAACGATCAAAAAACGCAAGGTGTATGCAAAGTGGAATCAC
>JANMDE010000295.1:0-2013 GCA_031376105.1 Variovorax sp.
GCAAGAGCTGCAGCCCTCCGAGGTGTAAAGCTCAATCACCGGGGTCAGCGTCGCGGCAGACTTAACAGAACAGTTTTCCATGGAAAAAGCGGGGTTAGCCGTTATAGAACCTACACAGATTGCTATGAAAAGAGGAGTGAATAGGTGAGGGCGCATGATGATGTCCTAGGTTGGGAATACACCTTCAGTCGGCGAAACACCCCTCAGTCTTACAAATTTACCGAGCGCGCTCTGCTCGAATCAATTCAATCACAGAGCGAAGTTGCACGGGGGTGACAGGTTTGGCCAAAGCGATGCAATCGGCCTGCGCCGCTTGCTCTTGCAGCTCTGCGTTCATCAGCCCAGAAATCAGAATGGCGGGAAGATTCGCGCGCGTGGCCGCGCGCACCTGTGCAATCAATTGCAGGCCAAGGATGCCGCCCGGCAGATCATAATCAGAGAGCACAACATCCCAGCGAAAGCTTTGCCCAGAAACCGTGCGCATCGCTTGTTCGGCGCTATCGGCAGAGGCGCAAAAGTGGCCCCAGCTGCGCAAAACAGTCTCCAGACTGCGCCTGACGGCCGCATCATCTTCGATCAATAGAATATTCAGTGGCTCTAGGCCGGGCGCAGGCGCTCTGCCGATGATCGCCTCTGAATGATGAGGTGGCGTTGGCGTGAGCATGAGCTCCACCCAGAAGCAGCTTCCGCGCCCGGGCACAGAGCTAAAGCCTAGACGATAGCCCGCCGCATCACACAGGCGCTTGACAGATGAGAGGCCCAAGCCAAACCCGTATCCGGGAGTCGACGGCAACCGGTAAAACTCCTCAAAAATCAGCGTGTGTGAGGTCGGATCAATTCCTGGCCCCGTGTCTAACACCAACAAACGCAGCATCGGGCCATGCCGCTTAGCCCCCACCACCACCCGCCCAACATGCGTATGGCGCACGGCGTTGGCCACCAGATTGGAGATGATGCGCTGCAAAGCCGTGACATCGCCCAGCACCCAATGCTTGCAAGGCACACTGCGGATGCTCAAACCCTTGTCTAAAGCCTCGCCATCAAAGAGAAGCATCGCGCGATGCAAAAGCTGGCTCACCTCCACCGGTTCGTAGGCAATACGCATGGCACCGGCTTCGATTTGAGCGATATCTAAAACACCCTTAAACAGATCTTCAAGCACGCGCGCCGATTCCCCGATTTGCATACTGATGTGATGCAGCTCCCCTTTTAATTGGCTGCCCGATAGCACAGACGCATACAAACTCAGGGCTTGCAGGGGTTGCCGCAAATCATGGCTGGCGCTGGCGAAAAAGCGACTCTTGGCGCTGCTGGCAGCCTCGGCGACGGTTTGAAGCTTGACGGCAATCTCGCGCTCTTGCTCGAGCTGGCCAATCAAATGTCGATTTTCATGCCGCAGTGCGATCGATTTTTTGAGCGTTCTCGCAAGAAAACGCCCATAAAGCGACAGGTAAGTTCCCAAAAGCACCAGGCCGGCACCCAGATAAACATGGGCAAAATCGCCAATTAGCATGACACGTATCGAAAACGGCAGCAGCATGCAGGCTAAGAATGCATACATCACGGGCCTGTGATACGCATGAATGGTGATGCTACCGACGGCCATGCCACCTAAGGCCATGGCGATGAATGCCTGGGTCAGAAAATCGTCGGGCTGCGCTAAGAATGCCAACGAAACACCCCAATACAAACCAGCAATCGCCACGTCGACGAGGTAGCGCCGAGCCCAGCGCTCAGGATCTGTGACTTGCACCCGTTGGAATCGCGATGGCCGCAGCAAGGCACCGCGACCCGATTGCACAATACAGACGCCCAAATACCAGATCAGCACCACGCTCCATGAATGCGTTCGGGCCAACGCGAGTGCCAAAATAGCGCCGACGACCAGCCCGGAAACGACTGACTCGATTCGCGGGCGATACAGCGCTTCAACTTGCTCTTGAAAAATCAGTTGCGAGTTGGGTGTGGGCGGAAGAGAGTTTTGAGCAGCCACAGTGCTAAATTAGACCACGC
>JANMDE010000313.1:0-1592 GCA_031376105.1 Variovorax sp.
TTGCGCTTGAAGGCGCTGATGCAGCCAAGATGCAAAAACTGCTCGACATGATCGAAGAGATTGATGATGTGCAAAACGTCTATCACAACGCTGAAATCCATGAATAAAAATATCACAATATGAGAGCAGGGAAGTCATGAAAATTCTCGTTATCGGCGGCGGAGGCCGTGAACATGCGCTGGCTTGGAAGCTGGCTGCATCGCCTAAGGTGCAAACGATTTATGTGGCGCCGGGCAATGGCGGCACGGCGCTGGATTCTCGGTTTGAAGGCATCAATCTGTCTTTACCCCTTGAATTGTCTGCTTGGGCTGCTACTGAAAAGATAGCGCTTACCGTTGTAGGGCCTGAAGCGCCACTGGCTGCTGGCATCGTGGATGAGTTTCGCGCGAAGGGCTTGCGCATTTTTGGGCCCACGAAGGCTGCCGCGCAACTGGAAAGCTCCAAAGCGTTTAGCAAGGCTTTCATGGCGCGGCATAGCATTCCAACCGCTGAGTTTGAAACCTTTACCGAAGCTGCGGCTGCGCATGCTTACCTTGACCGTAAAGGCGTGCCGATAGTGGTGAAGGCCGATGGCTTGGCGGCGGGCAAGGGCGTGGTGGTGGCGATGAGTTTGGCGGAAGCCCATGCGGCAGTGGATGACATGCTGGCCTCGAATTCGTATGGCGTGCAGCATAACGGTGAAGCACGCGTTGTGATTGAAGAATTTTTAGAAGGCGAAGAAGCCAGCTTTATCGTGCTCTGCGATGGCAAAAACGTCACTGCGCTGGCCACGAGCCAAGATCACAAGCGCTTAGCTGATGGCGACCAAGGGCCCAACACCGGTGGCATGGGCGCATATTCTCCCGCGCCTGTGGTGACGCCCGAGGTGCATGCGCGTGCGATGCGTGAGGTGATTTTGCCCACGATCAAAGGCATGGAAAAGGATGGCATCCGCTATACCGGTTTTCTCTATGCTGGCTTGATGATCTCCCCGCAAGGCAAGATCAAAACGCTGGAATTCAATTGCCGCATGGGCGACCCTGAAACGCAGCCTATTTTGATGCGCCTGAAAAGCGATTTGGTGGATGTGCTCCTAGCTGCAACCGATCAAAAGCTAGACACGATCGAGCTGCAATGGGATCGTCGCGTCGCTTTAGGTACAGTGCTTGCCGCGCATGGCTATCCGATGAATCCGCGCAAAGGCGATGTGATCAGCGGGCTGCCGAAGAATGATTCTTCGGTGGGCGACGATGTGGTTGTCTTCCATGCGGGCACAGCCAGTGCGGGCGGCCAAACCGTCACCAGCGGCGGCCGTGTGCTCTGCGTCACGGCGCTGGCTGATTCGGTAAAACAAGCGCAGGCACGGGTGGCGCAGGTGATTCAAGGGATAGGGTTTGACGGGATGCAATACCGGCGCGATATTGGGTACCGTGCTTTGAAATAGCTTTCTGAGAGAGAAAAGTCAATACCAGACGCAAAAGACGCAAAAGTTGCGCAAAAGACGCAAAAAAGACTGAAGAAAAGAAAACAAGAAAAGAACAACAGGGCATCACATCCGAATTGACTTTTGTTTGTTCGGTATTTTTTGCGGCTTTTGCGCAACTTTTGCGCCC
>JANMDE010000316.1:0-2650 GCA_031376105.1 Variovorax sp.
CACGATCAGTTTGGATTGCGATGTGATTCAAGCCGATGGCGGCACCCGCACCGCCAGCATCACGGGTGCTTTCGTGGCTGCGCAAGATGCCGTGAATTGGTTGATAGCTCAAGGCAAGATCACTGCCAGCCCGATCACAGCATCAGTTGCCGCGATTTCTGTGGGCATCGTGCAAGGCACACCGCTGCTCGATTTGGAATACACCGAAGACTCCGGCTGCGATACTGACATGAATGTGGTGATGACTGGCGCGGGGCATTATGTGGAAGTGCAGGGCACAGCCGAAGGCGCGGCTTTTTCGCGCAAGGAAATGGATGAGCTGCTGATGTTGGCTGAAAAAGGCATCACGGAATTGATTGCGATGCAGAATCAGGCGCTCTTAAATAAATAGCATACTATGTATATTCTATAAGGGCGACAGGCCCTTTTTTAATGAAAATCGTCCTCGCATCGAATAACCAAGGCAAACTCGCTGAGCTCGTGCCGCTGTTTGCGCCACTGAGCGTCGAGTTGGTTGCGCAAAGCGATTTGAACGTGCCCGAAGCGCCTGAGCCTTACAAAACCTTTGTTGAAAATGCGCTCACCAAAGCGCGCAATGCTGCGCGGCACACTGGCTTGCCTGCCATTGCTGATGACGCGGGTTTGTGCATCGAAGCTTGGGGCGGTTTACCGGGTGTAGACACAGCGTATTACTGCGTGCAGTTTGGCTACGAGAAGAGCGACGACAACAATCGCCGTGCGGTGCTGGAGCGCATGGCGCTTGAGAAAAATCGCAGGGCCAACATGATCAGTGTGCAGGTGGCGGTGCTCTCCCCGTTTGATCCACAGCCTTTGATCTCAGTGGGGCGGGTGCAGGGTGAGATTGCGCTGCAAGCCATTGGCGAAGGTGGTTTTGGATTTGATCCTGTGATGTGGATTCCGTCTCTGGGCAAGACGATGGCGCAGCTTGATCCTGCGCATAAAAACCAAATCAGCCATCGCGGTATTTCTGCGCGGGCGATGGTATCGCTGATTCGTGAGAGTTGGTTGGATTTTTAGGGTCTTTTTTCCTTCTAGGCGGCGTGATTATTGCGCTAGATGCTATTGATTTTGTAGTATTTTGGGTGCTTGGAAGATTTCTGGGTAGATGCGGCGGCTGCGAATTTGAGGCACTGCGCCTGCCCTCATGGTGGAACACCACAAATCGGTCAGTCGCAGTTCCTCAAACTCGCGGTCTGCTAGCTATCGTGAAAACTTACGAGCGTAACGATCACTACTTCAAAGCCCCGAAGCTAACTGAGGCTGGAACTATCCGCGCTATTCATGGCCTGAGATGGCCGATTTCGGACGACCGATTTGCGGTACTCCGCCATGAGGGCGTTCGAAATCGGCCATCTCAGGCCAGAGCCAGCCACCGACATAGCGCGAAAGACTAACGAACAAACAAATGGCCCAAAGGCAATTCCCGCGATGCCTTCACTTCACCGAGAGAAAAGCTCGTGTGCAAATCCTTCACATGCGGCAGATTGATCAAGGTCTCCATCGCAAAGCGTGAATACGACTCCAAATCTGTCGCGAGCACGGTGATCTCAAACGAACCTTCGCCCGAGATGTGATGCACATCCATCACCTCGGGGAGTTTGACCAGCGCCTCGCGCAACTCGCGCGTCACAGCGCCGGTATTCACATCCGCATACAAGCGCACGAAGGCGATCACGCCAAGGCCGAGCTTGTGGCGATTGAGCTGTGCATGGTAGCCGCTGATGTAGCCTTCTTTTTCTAGGCGCTTCACGCGCCGCCAGCAAGGCGCGGGCGAGAGGCCGATGTGCTCAGAAAGATCCGCATTGCTTAAGCGCCCATCGCGCTGCAGCGCATGCAAGATGCGGATGTCAAAACGATCCAAGCCAGAGAGCACCTCTTCCACTTCTGCCGTGCTTGGCGCAGGCTCGGGGGTTTTGAGGCGCAGGGGCTGCTTTTTGGGTAAGGTGGGGGGTGTGATTCTGCGTTTCGTGACCATGATGAATAGCGAATGATTGTTGCTGATCATAAGGAGATTGAGCGATAAAAAGCAAGAATCGCAAGGCTTGGCGCAACGAAAAACGCTTTACAGTGATGCTATGAGAACCATCATTCAAAATTTAGAACAATCCAAAATCCGTGAAGTTGCCAACGCTGGGCTGGGGCGCGAGGGTATCTTGCCTTTTTGGTTTGGCGAAAGTGACGAAGTCACGCCAGAATTTATTCGCCAAGCGGCGATCGAATCTTTGCAGCGCGGAGAAACGTTTTATTCACACAACCTTGGTCTGCCCGCGCTGCGCGAGGCGATTGCACAATATGCCAGCGCCTTCCACGGCGCTATTTCAAGTGATCGTATTGCTGTGACCGCTGGCGGCGTGAATGCGCTGATGTTGGCTTGCCAGACGCTGCTCGATTCAGGGGATCAGGTGGTGGCCGTGACTCCCGTATGGCCGAATCTCACCGCACAGCCGCTCATCATGGGTGCGAAGTTGCGCTGCGTGAGTCTGGTGCCCGACCGCCAAGGCGCATGGCAGTTGGATACGCAGCGCTTGCTTGATGCGATCACCCCCAGCACCAAAATGCTGGTGCTTAACGCACCCAACAATCCCACCGGCTGGACGCTCACCAGAAGCGAGCAAGAAACCATCCTCGC
>JANMDE010000341.1:0-6467 GCA_031376105.1 Variovorax sp.
GGGCGATTGTTTTTTCTCCAACGACACCTTGCCAGCGGATTCGGCATTTGACGCGACAGTGCATGGTCATTGCAGTGCGCAGGTGGGGGATCTTGCCTTGAAGACGATGTTTGTGCGCATCTGAACTGCATTTGTCAGTAATGAATAAGAGAAAGGCGTTTTTGCGCTGCTCTGATCGGCGAATCACGCTATCTATTTTGTAGCTCACGTTTTCGTGGGCGGCATCTCAAACACCAAGCAAGTCGTCGTCGCGTGGGCATACAGCTTTCCTGCGGCATCGATGATGCGGCCTTCGGCAGTGGCCAGTTGCCTACCGCAATGCAAGACCTTGCCAATCACGCGCAGCGGCTCTTTGCCAACTGCAGCGCCGCGAACGAGATTGACGCTCAGCTCGGCTGTGGTGTAGCCACGCCCCGGCGTCATCATGGTGTGAACGGCACAACCCACCGCAGAATCGAGTAGCGTGGCATACCAGCCGCCATGGACTGTGCCCATGGGGTTGAGGTGTTTGACTTGTGGTGTTCCTTGAAAAATCGCTTCACCTTCGTTGGCTGCGATCATGATGAAATCCATCGTTTCGCTGATGTAGGAAGGAGGTATTTCGCCGCGTAGCATCGCTTGCATGGCTTGCAAACCGCTGAAACCCGCGACTTGATCTGACCTGATAACGCCAGCGCCTTGACCCGCTGCCAGCCGTTCGCGGACCACTATTTCTTCCTCCTGCCATTGACGCAGGATGTCTTCTGGTGTGTTCATCGCATTAGAGAGCGGGGCGCTCGATCAATTCAATTTTGTAGCCATCAGGATCGGTGATGAAGGCAATCACAGTATTGCCGCCTTTCACCGGGCCAGGCTCACGCGTGATCGCGCCGCCTAGGCTGGCGGCTTTCTCGCGCACGGCGGCGCAAGTGGCGGCTACGTCTTTGACACCGATGGCGATGTGGCCATAGGCGCTTCCCAGTTCGTAGCTGTCTACGCCGTGGTTGTAGGTCAGCTCGATTTCGGCATGATCAGGATTTGTGCCGTAGCCGACGAAGGCGAGCGAGTATTTTTGCTCTGGGCGTTCGGTGGTGCGCAGCAGTTGCATGCCCATGATTTGAGTGTAAAAATCAATCGAGCGCGGAAGGTTGCCGACGCGCAGCATGGTGTGGAGGAATCTCATAGGGTTGGATGACTTAAAAGTTGATCGGCTTGTTCTTGCCAGTATTGCACAGCTGAATACCAGCCTTCCCAGACGCAACCATTGCAGCCTCGACCGCAGCAGGTGGTGGGTTGGGGTGGTGGGCTGCGATGGGCAACATTGTTTGCGGCAAGGGCTTGGCGGGTTTTGACGATTTGCTGGCGGGCTGTGCTTAGCTGGGATTCCAGTTGTTGGATAAATTGGGTTTCCGTCATTTCCGTATTTTGCCTTCGGTTTGGGCGGCTGCGACTGAGGCGCTGAGCAGGGGTATGCCACTTTGCTCGTGTCCTCCTGCGCGCTGCGCGCGCATTCCCCCTTTACCTCGCCAAGTGACATACCCCTGCTCAGCGCCTCACTCGCAGACTGTTGGCTATTGTGAAGACTTCAGCGCGTAATGGTCACTACTTCATTCACGTTGGCGATCCGAGATTGGAACTGTCCTAGCTATCCCCGGCCTGTGATCGGCGGAGTTGGCGTGGCCGATTTTGGCCGCGCAGCGCACAACATGAACGCGGCGAGTGCCGCGTAAGTCGCTGCTCGGGCTCATGAGGCTACGACGACTGCGTCGAGCGCAGGCCAAAGCGCGCCAATCCACAACAGACAAAGACTCAAGCCAACAAGCGCAAAGACCGCAACACATTCTCAGCCGTACAAGGCGCATTCAAGCGCGAGGTATCGCCACCCGCAGCAGCCACAGCATCACGCATCGCCTCCCACACACTGATCGCCAACATGAACGGCGGCTCGCCCACGGCTTTGCTGCCAAACACGTTGTCTTCACGATTCGCTTCATGCCAGAGTTCTACATTGAAATGCGCTGGAATACAGCCTGTGGCAGGGATTTTGTAGGTGCTCGGCGCATGGGTAGACAACGCACCTTTGTTGGTCCACACGAGCTGCTCGGTGGTGAGCCAGCCCATACCTTGCACGAATGCGCCTTCGATTTGGCCAATATCAATCGCTGGATTAATGCTTCGGCCCACATCGTGCAGGATGTCTACTTTCAACACGCGGCTCTCGCCGGTGCGGGTGTCGATGATCACTTCGGTGCAGGCGGCACCATACGCGAAATAGTAAAACGGGCGGCCTGAGAGCGTCTTTTTATCGTAGTGGATTTTGGGCGTGACATAGAAGCCATCGCTCCAGAGTTGGATGCGGTTGGCATAGGCTTGCATCACGACATCGTCCCATGCGCGTGATTGCTTGGGGCTGATGACTTGGCCGCTACGGAAGCTCACTGCACCCGCACCGCAGCCATCTAAGCCACTCACGAAAGCGGCGAGTTTATCGCGCACGCTGCGGGCGGCAAATTGCGCAGCACGACCGTTGAGATCGGTGCCCGCGCTGGCGGCGGTGGCGCTGGCGTTGGGGATTTTGCTGGTGTCGCTCGCTGTTGCGCGAATGAGCGCATACGCAATGCCGAGCTCATCTGCCACGATCTGCGCGATTTTTGTATGTAGGCCTTGGCCCATTTCTGTGCCGCCGTGGTTGATCTGCACGCTGCCATCGGTATAGACATGCACCAGTGCGCCTGCTTGGTTGAAGAGGGTGGCGGTGAAGCTGATGCCGAATTTGACGGGCGTGATGCTGATACCGCGCTTGAAGTTGGGTTGACTGCCGTTCCAAGAAAAAATAGCTTCTTGCCTTTGTAGATATTGCACAGAGTGCTCTAGTTTTGATAGTAAATCGGGAAGGATGTTGTCTTCGACAGGCATGCCGTAATGGGTATTTTGTCCTTTAATTGCATAGAGATTTTTAGTGCGCACCTGCAATGCATCGCATTTCAAATACCTTGCGATTTCGCCCATGAGGGTCTCAATCACCATCATGCCTTGCGGGCCGCCAAAGCCTCGGAAAGCGGTGTGGGATTGGGTGTGGGTTTTACAGCGGTAGGAGCTGATGGCCACATCTTGCAAGAAGTAGGCGTTGTCCAGATGGAAGATGGCGCGATCTGCCACGGGGCCTGACAAGTCTGCGCTGAAGCCGCAGTTGACCCGCATGCTCACGCGCAATCCGCAGAGCAAGCCATCACCATCGAAGCCGACTTCGTAGTCGTAATCAAAAGGATGACGTTTGCCAGTGATCAAAAAATCATCATCCCGATCCAGCCGCAGCTTCACGGGCGCACCAAATTTCAAAGCTGCCAGTGCAGCCCACACAGCCAGATGCCCGGCTTGCGTTTCCTTGCCACCAAAGCCGCCGCCCATGCGCCGCATCTCGACCCGCACGTCGTGTAAAGCTAATCCCAGCGCATGCGCCACCCAATGCTGCACCTCGCCTGGATGCTGCGAACTGCTCTCAATCAGCCATTGCCCCATCTCTTGCGGCTGCACATAAGCCACTTGGCCTTCGAGGTAAAAATGCTCTTGCCCACCGACTGAGAAGCTGCCTTGAAGACGATACGGTGCGGTTTTCAAAGCTTGAGCCGCATCGCCACGCGCCACATGCACGGGCGGGAGCACAAAATGATTTTTCTCGAAAGCTTCTTGCGTGGTAAGAATCGCTGGCAGCGGCTCGATATCCGCTTTCACGAGCCGCGCCGCGCGCCGCGCCGTCATTACGTCATCGGCCACGATGATGGCCATCACGTTGCCCACATGCTGCACCAACTCACTGGCAAATATCGGCTCATCATGCGCAAAAGCACCAAGTATTCGGTCGCCGGGAATGTCTGATGACAACACGATGCCGCGCACGCCGGGCATGGCTAGCGCCGCGCTCGCATCAAGCCCACGCACGCGGCCATGCGCCACGCGAGACATCACCGGCGCGGCATGCAGCGTGCCTTGCAGCTCCGGAATGTCGTCCACATAACGGACCGCGCCTTGCACCTGGGCTCGCGCGCTCTCATGAGGGATGCTTGAGCCAGCGGCGCTCATGGCCAGCAAGGCAAGTTTGTCAGGCGCGTTCATGCCAACACCTCTTCCAAACCATCCCATGATTCCAAGCTCACCAGCTTTTCCCCACGCCATTCGCTGGCAAACCGCTCCACCAAAGCACCCAACACTTCACGCCGATAGCTGCTCGATGCGCGCATGTCGCTGATCGGATTGAATTCAGCTTGCAAGCTCTTTTTTATAGAGCCAAATAGGCCGTTGCCCGTAATAGAATGAACGCCAAGTGCTTCTGTTTTGATAGCGCGAACGGGTGTGGCGGCCACGCCGCCGACACCGATACTCAAGGCCGTGAGCTTGTCGCCATTGCCGTCATTCACCCGCTCAGCAGAGATGGCAAGACAGACCGCAGAAATATCATCGTCATAGCGTTTAGAAATTTTGTAAATCCGCGAAAACTCATTCGCTGTGGGCAGCGGCACTTTGATCCATGCGAGCACTTCATCAGCGGCGATCACGTTTTTGCGATAGCCGGTGTAAAGCGCCTCCAATGGCATCTCTCGATGGCCTCGGATGCTCATCAGTACCACACTCGCTTTCAAAGCAATCAAAAGCGGCATTGAATCGCCAATCGGCGAGCCATTGGCCACATTGCCGCCCAGCGTGCCGCTGTTGCGCACACTGAGGCCGGCGAAGCGCTCAGCGAAGGTGCGCAGTTGCGGGCGATCTTGCACGAGCGCTGAAAAAGCTGCTTCCAATGACACCGCTGCGCCAATGGCAACGTGATGCGGATAGCGCTCTACGCGGCGCAGCTCAGCCACCCGGCTCACATCCAGCACCTGTGCAAAGTCTTGATGCCCTTTGTTGACCCACAGCCCCACATCGGTGCAGCCGGCCACGATCTGCGCTTGAGGATGCTGGCTGCGCAGCGCAAGCATCTCTTGCAAGTGGCTTGGCAGCAAATAGCGGCCTGAGGTTTGTTTTGAAGTCGTCTTTGAAGCTTTTCCGACCTCTAGCCCCTTTACTATATGAAGAGTATGCTCATTTTTTAATAGTGAATGCATTTTGACAGCTGCATCCAAAATAGGCCGATATCCAGTGCAGCGACATAAATTTCCTGACAGCGCCACCTGCGCCGCAGCGCGATCCACCTTTTTCCCAGCAGCGCACGCATTCTCATGCAGCGCAAACATGCTCATCACAAAGCCCGGCGTGCAAAAACCGCATTGCGAGCCGTGGCACAGCACCATCGCCTCTTGCGCGGGGTGTAGCGTGTCGCCCTCAGACAAATCCTCCACCGTGGTGAGCTCCAGCCCTTCAATCGAGTGCGCGAAGCGAATGCAGCTGTTGATGGCTTTGAACTCAGTTGAGCCCGGTTCGCGCAACGTTACGACGCAAGCGCCGCAATCGCCTTCGTTACAGCCTTCTTTCGTGCCGCGAAGATACAGGTCTTCCCGAATCAGCTGCAAGAGCGTGCGTGTGGGTGGTACATTCTCTATTTCACAGCGTTGCCCCCGGTGCAAGAATCGAAGAGGTTTGATATGCATTTTCAGAGGTTAGCTCCAAAGTATTCGCACAACATACAAGCTGGCGTATAGCCTCATATCTTCCAACCGTATGCAAAACAGCGCCTTGTTTGACAAGATCGACCTTCATCTGATTAAGGTCTTGCATACCGTGCTTACCGAACGTTCCGTCTCGCGCGCCGCCACCCGGCTGGGTATGTATCAGCCCGCTGTGAGTGCGGCTTTGAAGCGCTTGCGTGAGCTCTCGGGAGATCCGCTCTTGGTGCGTTCGGGCGCAGGCATGGTGCCTACCGATGCCGGGCTGCGCATGATCGAGCCCTCTGCGCACATCATTCGCGCAGCCGAGGTCATGTTCTCTGACGCGCGCGGCTTTGATCCGAAAACGGCGCAGGCCACGTTTCGCATCGCTGCAAGCGATTATCTCGATCCGCTCTTTTTGCCCCAAATGGTCAGCCGCATCAAATCCAACGCGCCACTCTCACGCATTGACATTCAGCCCCTCTCTGGTGCACAAGACTACCGCCAGCGCCTCGCTCAAGGCGATTGCGATATCGTGATTGGCAATTGGCCGCAGCCACCTGATGATCTGCACATGGGCAAGCTTTTCTCTGACGAAGTGGTTTGCATGGTGAGCGACAAGCATCCCGCACTGCGCCGCAAATGGACGCAAGAGGCCTGGCTCGCCGCCGAACACATCGCTCCTACGCCAACGCACCCTGGCGCGAAGGGCGTGATTGACGACCATCTGGCCAGCTTGCAGCTCGCGCGCAACATCACTGCCCGATGCCCGCATTTCGGGCTGATCCCGAGCATGGTGGCATCGAGCTTGCTTGTACTCACCACCGGCCGCCAATACTGCGAACGCTACGCCAGCGGGCATTTGGGCAGCCTGGCCGTGAAAATTTTGCCCTGCCCGATTCCTTTTCC
>JANMDE010000349.1:0-1695 GCA_031376105.1 Variovorax sp.
GGGGGCGGCGGCCAAAACAAACACCCGCCCACCACAACGCCAACCCCCGCCGGCGGACAGGGAGCCAGACGCAAAGCCGCGTCGGACGGGCCGCCTCTAAGCAGCTCGGAAATGTACAGGGGTTCAACCCTTGACTGCCACAGCTCTAGGCGGCAAAGTGTGCACCAAGATACGCTTCATCACCGTGAGGTATTGCTTGAACAAGCTGCCGGTGTTGTAGAACAGGCCATACTTTTTGCACAACGCTTGAATTTGCGGGGCCACTTCCGGATAGCGATGCGCGGGCATGTCGGGGAAGAGGTGGTGTTCGATCTGATGGCTCAGGTGGCCGGTCATGATGTGAAACAGGCGGCCGCCGGTCAAGTTGCTAGATCCTGAGAGTTGGCGCAAATACCAGTCGCCACGGGTCTCGCTCTGCGTGTCTTGCTCGCGGTACATGGCCACACCTTCGGTAAAGTGACCGCAGAAGATGACGACATACGTCCATAAATTGCGAATCAGGTTAGCGCAGAAATTACCGGCCAACACACGTGGGGCGCTCCAAAGCGCCAGTGCCGGAAACAGCAGATAGTCTTTGAACCAGACCTTGCCCACCATGGTGACGAAGCGTTTCACGCGCCCTTGGAATTCTTCTTTGGGCATCGCGCCGTGGGTATAGCGCCCAATCTCCAGATCATGCGAGCCCACGCCATATTGAAAGCCCATGGCCAGCAGCAGGTTGGCGAAGGGCTGAAACCAATGGCGAGGCTTCCAGCGCTGGGCATCGGTCAGGCGCAGGAGCGAGTAACCCAGATCACGGTCTTTGCCCAAGATATTGGTGTAGGTGTGATGCATGACATTGTGTGAATGCCGCCATTGCTCGCCATCGCAGGCAATATCCCACTCGAATTTTTGCGAATTCAAGGCCGGGTCTCCCGTCCAGTCGTATTGACCGTGCATCACGTTGTGGCCAATTTCCATGTTGTCCAGAATTTTCGCGTTGGCCAAAGCCATCACGCCGGCCACCCAGCTCAGTGGCCCTAAGCCAAAATGCAGCAATGCGCGCCCGCCGATTTCGCTAGCGCGGCTGATGCGAATCATGTGGCGAATGTGATCGACATCCGCTTGTCCGAGCTTATTCATCACGCTGGCGCGAATGGCATCGATTTCGCGCTCAAATTCATCCACTTGTGCGCGGCTCAAAGGGGTAGGTTTAGCAAAGCTCATGGGGGTCCTAGGGGTTAAATGGGTTTACAAAGCCAGGGCGAGATCGGATCGCGCTGCGCTGATACACAAGCGAATTTCCTCGTTGGGCGCACTCGACAACTCACCGGTTTGCAGGTTTTGCACCGTGCCGCTGATCTTGGTGCATTGGCAGCTGCGGCAAATGCCAATCCGGCAACCATGCTTGGGCGACAGGCCGTTTTGCTCGGCTTGAATCAGCAGCGGGGCAGTGCCGCAGGTGGTGAACTGCTTGCCGCTGGCCGCAAACGACACCGCGACCGGCGCGCCCGCCTGCTCTGTTGGCAGGATCGGGTAGGCCACAAAGCGCTCGCTCAGCAAAGGCTGTGCCATGTCAGAGGCGAGCCAATGCTGATGCATCTCTTCCATCCATGTGCCAGGGCCACACATCCAGGTGCTGCGCGTTTCAAGATCCGGCACAGCGCGGCGCAAGGCAGTGGGGCTCAAGCGTCCGGCAGAATCTGTAAAGTGCTG
>JANMDE010000350.1:0-5308 GCA_031376105.1 Variovorax sp.
TCAACGGCAGCGCCGCCACCTTGGCGCAACTGCGCGAAGCCGCCGATCATTTGGTGGATATTCATGGCCAACATGCTTGGGCCACGCTCACGCGCCCGGCCGAGGTGCGCCGCTTGCTCGACGCTTATGGACGGATTGACAGCACTTTTGTGGCCAAAGCGCATGCCCAGTGGCGCGAAGCGGCGGCACTGCTAGCAAGCGCGCAGGCCGCGCAAACCACGCTGGCCAGCGAACGCGAACGCATGGCTTGGCAAATTGCAGAATTGGCCAAGCTCTCGCCCCAAGACGGCGAATGGGAAACCCTCAACGCTGAGCACGGTCTGCAAGCCCACGCGCAAGATTTGCTACAAGCCGCGCACAGTGCCATTGAATTTCTTGAGGGTGAAACCGGTAGCAATCAACAGTTGAGCAAGGCCTTAGATCTGCTACAAAAAAATGAGCATCTTGCCCAAGAATTTAAAGGGCTAGGCGAGGTTTTAGCGAATAATTTGGCGCAGATTGAAGATGTCAGCCGCAGCCTGCATGCCTTCACACGTCGCGCCGCGCCTGACCCTGCCCGCCTGGCCGAGCTGGACGAGCGCGTGAGCCAGTGGCTGCAGTTGGCGCGGCGCTTTCGCCGCACGCCAGAAGAGCTACCGGCCCTGCTCGCGCAATGGCAGCTTGAATTGAAAAGCTTGGAGGCTGCGAGCGATTTGGCGCAATTACAATCCGCCTCCGACGCAGCACTCATCGCCCTGCAAGCCGCCTGCAAAACACTCAGCACGCAACGCAAAAAAGCCGCGCCTGCGCTTGGCAAAGCCATCAGCGCCGCGATGCAAGGCTTGGGTATGCAGGGCGGGCGTTTTGAGGTGGCTCTGAGCGCTTGCGAGCCTTCGGCGCATGGCGCTGAGACCGTTGATTTCCTCGTTGCAGGCCATGCTGGCAGCACGCCGCGCCCCGTCGGCAAAGTGGCCTCGGGCGGCGAACTCTCTCGCATTGCTTTGGCGATTGCCGTGACCACCAGCGAGTTGGGCAGTGCAGGCACACTGATTTTTGACGAGGTCGATTCTGGCATTGGCGGTGCGGTGGCTGAGACGGTAGGCCGCTTGATGAAGCAGTTGGGCAAAGACCGCCAAGTGCTCGCAGTCACGCATTTGCCGCAAGTGGCAGCTTGCGCGGACCATCATTTGCTCGTGGCCAAGCAATTGGTGGGCAAAGCCACGGAAAGCTCTGTGAACGCCATTGAAGGCGAGCAACGCGTGACCGAAGTGGCGCGCATGCTTGGCGGTGAGAAGCTCTCTAACACCACGCTCGCGCATGCCAAAGAAATGCTACAAGGTGCCGCGTCATGAACTCAGCTGCGCCGCTGCAACCGCTCGAACTGATACTCATCACCGGCATGTCTGGCTCGGGCAAATCGGTGGCGTTGCGGGCCTTGGAAGATGCGGGCTACTACTGCGTCGATAACCTGCCCCCTGAGCTGCTGGCTTCGTTCATTGAACTGGAAAAGCAACACAAAATCGGCCGTGTCGCCATTGCCATGGACGTACGCAGCGCCACCTCTTTGCCGCTCGTGCCGCGCCAGCTAACGCAATTGCGCAACGAAGGCTGTCGCGTTAAAACGATTTTTCTGGATGCCAACACCGAAACGCTGGTGCACCGCTTTTCCGAGACGCGGCGTAACCATCCTTTGTCTACCAGCCAAGCAAGCGATCAACGCCGCGCTTTGACGGATGCGATTGAAATGGAGCGCGAGCTGCTGGCGCAATTACGCGAAGATTCTCATGTGATTGATTCCAGCCTGATCCGCAGCACGCAATTGCAGGGCTACATCAAAGCGCTGATTGACTCACCCGCCAAGCAGCTCACGCTCGTTTTTGAATCCTTCGGCTTCAAGCGCGGTATTCCGCTCGATGCCGATTACGTGTTTGATGTGCGCATGTTGCCCAATCCGCATTACGACACCGCGCTACGCCCACTCACTGGGCGAGATGCGCCGGTCGTTGAGTTTTTAAAACAGCAAGAGGATGTGCAGGCCATGCTTGTCCAGATTCGGCAATTCGTAGCGCATTGGCTGCCAGCTTTAGCCAAAGACCATCGAAGCTATGTGACCGTGGCGATTGGTTGTACGGGTGGCCAGCATCGCTCCGTGTATTTGGTGGAAGCATTGGCCAGCGCGTTTGCCGCCAACCACCCCACACTCAAACGCCATCGAGAGATGGATGGTAGTTTGTTTGCATCGAGTGTGATTTAAAGAATATTGGCGATAGCCCTTGTATTTATTATATAGCATGCTATGTTTTTGATAGTGATTGCTGCGTGATTGCGCTCAGGCTGCTGCGCGTCGTGATCACCTCCGGGCTGATCATCAATTCGATCAAAGTGCCTTTTTTCTCTTCCAAGCGCTGCAAAGCTTCGATCAGCTGCGGCTCAAACTCATCGCTGTGTGTGATGCGCACGCTGTGGTAGCCGTAGCCTTGCGCGAGCTGTTTGAAGTCTGCGCCGCGAATGGCTGAGCCGCTCACGCGCTGCGGATATTCGCGCTCTTGGTGCATGCGGATCGTGCCATAAGTACCGTTGTTGAGCACGAGCACGATGCTGGCTGCGTCGTGGGCGGTGGCGGTGGATAGCTCTTGCCCATTCATCAAAAAATCGCCATCGCCTGAAATGGTGAAAGCGACACGCCCTGTAAGAACGTTCGCCGCCACGCCAGCGGGCACACCCACACCCATGCTGCCATTGGTGGGTGCGACCTGCGTTTTGAAGCCTTTGGCCAAGCCGTGAAACTGAAAATACCGATGCATCCAGCTTGCAAAATTGCCAGCGCCGTTGGTGAGCACGGCATCGGGCGGCAAATGCTTTTGCAGTAATTTCACGATCCGCGGCATGTTGATGTTGCCCCGATTTTCACTTTCACCACCTGCATCATCAAACGGCAAACCGGGCAAGCTTTGCGGCACAATCCATTGACGATATTGCTCGTTTGCCCTTATAGATTCTGCACTCCATGCTATAGATATAGGAGCAGTTAGCACCTCTAAGCTGCGTGCAGCCGCATTCATGGTGGCGCAAATGGCAAGATCAGCTTGATACACGCGGTTAAGCTCTTCCGCACTTGCGTGAATATGCACGAGCTTTTGCGCAGGGCGCGGCGCTTGCAAGAGCGTGTAGCCGCCGGTCGTCATCTCGCCTAGGCGCGGGCCAATTGCAATGATCAAATCACTGTCTTGAATGCGCTTAGCCAGCAGCGGATTGATGCCAATACCTACATCGCCTGCGTAATTCGGATGATGGTTGTCAAACGTGTCTTGAAAGCGAAAGGCGTTGCCCACCGGCAGTTGCCAGTTTTCGGCAAAGCGCTGCAAGGCCTGTGCGGCTTGTACCGTCCAGCCACCACCACCCGCAATTACAAAAGGTCGCTCACTTTTCAAGAGCATCTCGCGCAGGCTGCGCAGGGCTCCTGGGTCACTCCAGCTTTGCACGGGCTCGATGCGCGGCAAAGGCTGCTGAGTTACTTTCTCCACCAGCATGTCTTCCGGCAAGATCAACACCACCGGGCCAGGCCGCCCATTCATCGCGGTGGCAAAAGCGCGAGCCATGTACTCTGGAATGCGGCTGGCCTCATCAATACGCTCAACGCGCTTGGCCACAGGCTTGAAGAAGCTGAAAAAATCCACCTCTTGAAACGCTTCCCGATCGCGCATGTCGCTGCCCACGTCGCCCACCAGCAACACCATCGGCGTGGAGTCTTGAAACGCGGTATGCAGCCCAATCGAAGCATTGGTTGCCCCCGGCCCACGCGTGACGAGGCACACACCCGGCCTGCCGCTCAGCTTGCCTGCCGCTTCCGCCATAAAAGCTGCGCCTCCTTCGTGGCGGCAGGTGATAAATTGGATTTTTTCGCGGCGCTCAGCGAAGCCATCAAGCACAGCTAAATAACTTTCACCTGGCACACCAAAGGCATGCGTCACGCCTTGTTCGATCAGGCATTCAACCAGCAGATGGCCGGCGAGTTGGGGGGAGGTTGGGGTTGAGTGGGAGGTAGTCATGCACCTATTTTGCTACATCGTTTTTGGGGTGCGAAGTTTTGAAGGCAAAAAGCCGGACGCAAAAGACGCAAAAGTTGCGCAAAAGACGCAAAAAATACCAAGAAAAAGCATACCGAAGCTCTCAACCCTCAAGCCACCTTCAGCAGAGGAGCAGGCTGAGACAAAGCAGTAGCAGTCCCGAATGCCACATCCCCCGAGAGTTGAGCGCCCTCTTCCATCACCAGTTTGCCGTAGCGGATTTGCCCTTTCACCTTGGCGGTTGCATACAGCATCAATTTATGCCGCGCCGTGAGTTGGCCATCAAAATCACCGCGAATCTCTGCCTCGTCGATTTGCGCCGAACCAGAAAACGAACCGCCTTCAGCGATTTGCGTCACACGTGAATCCATGCTCGCTTGCACCGAGCCTTCCACCACCAGTGTGTCGCAGTCCGTGATTTCCACGCCTTTGAGCTTGATGTGTGGGCCGACAGTCAGGCGGCTGGCGCTGCTCGGCTTGTCGGAAGGAGCAGCAGGCATGGGCTCTGCGGCAGAAACTTGGGGAGCAGCACCCTGCACGCCACTGGACAGCATGACGGGTTTCGCTGTGGTGCTGAGTCGAGAAGAGTTGCTGGCGGTGGTGGGGGTGAGCGCTTGATCCAAGTCGCGCGCGGGGCTGTTGAAGAAACGGCTTTGCAGTGTCATCGTGGGGTCCTCCAAGGTATAAAGTGAAGCTTTGATCATAGATTTGATCGTCCTTACAAAGCACCTCAAAGAAGCAAAATCAGTAACGAAATACGCTGTTTCCCGACGTACAATATGACGAGTGTGCTACGCAATTTGTAGCATATTCCAGATGGCTTGTGCATTCCACGCAGGGATGATCAAGCCATCTTGGCCGTATTTTCGACATTTATCCAAACCAAAATCAAGCGTTTGAAATATGCAAGACGATGAACGGTGCTGCGGCACAGGAACCTGCATCATTGACCCTCAAGGCTATTGCTGGTGTGGGCAAAAATGGGATGGCACAAAGATGTCGCGCCCAAAGACGACCGCCGCTTTAGAGACGTCTCAACCAGATCCTGTGCAAAACGATGCACAGTCAAGCGCAGAGGCGAAGTCTTAAGTTTGGCCTGCGCTCGGTGGGCAGGGAGTCAGCCCACATAGCTGCTTCAAGCCTGCGTGCGCCGCCCCACCGCCAAAGCGGCAAACACCGCGAGTATCAAAGCAAAAGCGCTTGTGACCATGGTGAGTGAGTACAGCTGCCTGTCCATCATCAATCCAAAAATCAGCGGCGCA
>JANMDE010000414.1:0-11227 GCA_031376105.1 Variovorax sp.
GCATCGATGGTGAGCAGGCTGACTTGCGGTGAAGAAGCGATTGGAAGAACAGCGCTGCTCATTTGCTTTGCCCCAAACTCTCTCCAACGCTCGTCAGCACCTCGCGAATCACAGCCTGAGAGATGCGGAATTCGCGTTGTAGAAGCTCTTGCAAGACAGAAGCCGCGCTGGGGATCAAGCCCTGACGTTTGGCCAAGGCGATCAATGCGGCTGTGCCCAAACAAGTCAATTTGTATTCAGTGGCCGCCGATCTGCCTGCGCGCTCGTCCATCAGCAGCAAGGGCGCTAAACCTTCGCGCGCGAGCGTGATGGCCTGCAAAATGGCTTGCGTTTCACCGGGATCAAGCCCCCTTAAATCCTCCTCTGCCAAGGCGGCATCACAAGTCGCTAGCCAGCCATCATCAAAAGCAGCGCGGATGTCGCTTTCACCTCGGTCAAATTTGCCCGTTAATACCTCTTGGATCACGATGGACGATACCAAAACTTGCCCAAATAACGATTTGAGCAAAGGCAGTTGCCCCACCAAGCTCAGAGCGATCAGAGGAGAAGCATCCGCAATCACCAGCTTGGGCAGAGCGTTCACTTCTTCGCCAGCCATTGCTCAATCGTTTCAAGGTCTTTGTGCACTTCTTCTTGTGTCATGTCGAGGATGGGTATGCCCAAGCGAGACAGATGCTTCATAAATTGCGATGCTGTGCATTGCGCATATGCCGCCGCTTGCATCCACGACAAGCCACCTTCTTTGAACAAGGTAACGGCAAGTGCCATACGAGCATGCGGAGTAGCGTCGCTGGGCATGCTGTCCATGCCAAACATCATGGCAAAGGGCTTGGAGCGGTTCATCACCACCACAGGCTCTGTCTGCGCCCACTGCAAAGCCTGCGTGGGGTTGTTTTTCAAGGTGCTGACGTTGACGGCGTGCATGTGGAGCTTCTCGCAGGTAGTGACAGGGGAATATTAAATGGGAAGATTATATTCCTATCTCATCGAACCGAGTCAGGGCGCTTGAACCAAATGGCCCTGGCAGCAAACGCCTCTATAATGACTCTTACCAATCGACGCGAACAAAGCGCTCTTAAGTGCATGATTAACAAGTATTTAGGACACAACGAAGCTGAGATTGGCGGTTGATGCCACCGATTTTTTCGGGGCGCAGGCGCGCAAACCAGAGTTTGCAGCGGCGTTCTAACTGAATTGGGCGAGCGGATGCGAACGAGACTCTTCACGGAATACACGCAGGCAGTGCGTTTGGGAAACCCCCGAGCCACTTCCTGCACACGGACACACTGGATTTTTGAATGTTGATGCTGCTGGTATGGATCACGACTTTGCTGGAGCGCGCATGTAGCGTGTTTCCTATGCCAAATCGCCTGCTAGCCCTTATCAAACCTGCGCAGTATGCTATTTATTTTATAGCATTCAATCGGCCGATCCGGCCCTGCGCCCATTCTCCCCAACTGCTTCCTGCGCCTGTGTGCGATGCTTAAGGGATTGAAATACCAGCTTGGTATTTCTCCCGCAGCTCGTATCCTTTCGGCACTTTCCTGGTTTCAACGCTGATCCTCAAGGCATCTGTGACTCGACATGAGTCTGTTGACTAGCTACTGCTCAAACAAGAGCAGCGAAGGAGTACACGCATGAAACGCATGCTGATCAATGCCACGCAAGTGGAAGAAAAACGCTTGGCCATTGTGGATGGCCAAAAACTACTCGATTACGAGATTGAAATTGACGGGCGCGAGCAGCGCAAAGGCAATATTTACAAAGCGGTCGTGACGCGCGTTGAGCCGTCTCTAGAGGCTTGCTTTGTGGATTACGGCGAGGATCGCCACGGCTTCCTGCCTTTCAAAGAAATTTCCAAACAATATTTCAATGGCAATGTCTCGCCTAGCCAGGCGCGCATTCAAGATGTGATTCGCGAAGGTCAAGATCTTTTCGTGCAGGTTGAAAAAGAAGAGCGCGGCAACAAAGGCGCTGCTCTCACCACCTTTATCTCGCTGGCTGGCCGCTATGTGGTCTTGATGCCGAATAATCCGCGCGGCGGTGGTGTGAGCCGCCGTATCGAAGGGGATGATCGCGCTGAGCTCAAAGAAAACATGGATCAGCTCCAGTATCCCAACGGCATGAGCATCATTGCTCGCACCGCTGGTATTGGTCGCAGCGCTCCTGAATTGCAGTGGGATCTGAACTACTTGCTCAAGCTCTGGACAGCGATTGACGGCGCTGGCAAAAGCGGCAAAGGCGCTTACCTGATCTATCAAGAATCCAGCCTCGTGATTCGTGCGATTCGTGATTACTTCAGCGCCGAAGTGGGCGATATTCTGATCGACACCGACGATATTTACGACCAAGCCAAGCAGTTCATGGATCACGTGATGCCCGAGCACTCTGCTCGCGTGAAGCGTTATCGTGACGATGCGCCACTGTTTAGCCGCTTCCAGATCGAGCATCAAATTGAAAGCGCGTATTCGCGCACTGTGCAGCTCCCATCGGGCGGCGCGATTGTGATTGACCACACTGAAGCGCTCGTCTCAGTTGACGTGAACTCGGCGCGCTCCATTCGTGGCGGCGACATCGAAGAGACCGCCACCCGCACCAATTTAGAGGCCGCCGACGAAGTGGCGCGCCAAAAGCGCTTGCGCGATTTGGTCTGTTTGATCGTGATTGACTTCATCGACATGGAAGAGTCGCGCAACCGCCGCGATGTGGAAAACCGCTTGCGCGATGCGCTGCGCCAAGACCGCGCCCGGGTGCAGTTTGGCTCGATCTCCAAATTCGGCCTGATGGAAATGAGCCGCCAGCGCTTGCGCCCCGCTCTGAGCGAAGGCGCTTCCATGCCTTGCCCCCGTTGCGGTGGCTCTGGCCATATCCGCGACACGGAAAGCTCGGCGCTGCAAATTTTGCGCATCATCCAAGAAGAATCCATGAAAGAAAGCACCGCAGCCGTGCATGCGCAAGTGCCGGTGGATGTGGCTTCCTTCTTGCTGAACGAAAAGCGTTTGGAGATTCAGAAGATTGAAATGCGCCAGCGCATCGCTGTGATTTTGATCCCGAACAAGCAGCTAGAAACGCCTAACTACAAGCTAGAGCGCCTGAAACATGACGATCCGCGCCTTGACAATCTCGACGTCAGCTACAAGATGGCAGACGTGGTGGAAGACGTGACTGCTGTGACGCGCCGTATCAATGAGCCAACGAACAAGCAAACGCCGATCATCAAAGGCGTGTTGCCGGATGCGCCTGCGCCAGTGCACGTTGCCAAAGAAGAAAAGCCAAAAGCAGCTGCTCCTGTTGTCATAGCACCTGCCGCAGTATCTATAACGCCTGCAGCCCAAAAACCTGCCGAAAAGGGCTTCTTTGGCTGGATCAAGGGTTTGTTTGGCGCAAGCGATACTGCGCCAGCAGCAGCCGTGGAAACGACGAAAGAAGGCGCAGGTCAGCGTGACCGTGCGCCGGGCGTAGAAGGCAAAGACGGTCGACCGGGTGGCCGTGAAGGCGGCCGTGAAGGCGGACGTGATGGCGAACGCGGTGGCCGTGATGGCCGCCGTGGCGAGCGCGGCGGCCGGGGCCGTGGGCGCGATGAGCGCGGCGGTGAGCGTGCGGATCGGGGTGCCGAGCGCGCCGAGCGCGGTGATCGCCCGCCAGTCGAAGGCCAGCCACGCGAAGGTGGCCGTGAAGGCGGTCGCGAAGGTAGCCGTGGTGAGCGCGGCGGCCGCGGAAGAGGCGAGCGCGGGGGTGATCGCGCGGATCGCGCACCACGCCAAGATGCTATCGAAAACGGAGCAAGCAATTTAGATAATGCAACGGCGAATAGCCCAAATGCCCCACAAAATGAGGTGCGTGAAGGCGGTGGTCGTCGTGAACGTGGCGAGCGCGGTGGCCGTGGACGCGGTGAGCGCACTGATCGCCCCGATCTTCGTACCGACCAACCCGACGGCATGAATGCAGGCGCGGCCATCGCTGCGAGCGGCGTTCTGGCCGCAGGCGCTGCCATGGCGATGAATGCAGACAGCACACCCTCTGACCACACGCCAAACGATCGTCCAGAAGGCGAACGCCGCGAAGGGGATCGCCCAGAAGGTGAACGACGCGAGCGCCGTTCACGTGACCGTTATGGCCGTGACCGTCGCGGGAGCGGTGATCGCCCAGAGCGCAGCCCGCAAGAAGCCGCTCAGGGTGAGATTTTTGAACAAAATCAGCCTACTCCCCTTATGGAATCTGCACAGGGCGCTACTGAATTTGTAGCAAATGAGCAGCTGGCTGAAGCACCTTCTCAGGCAACTCCAGCGCCTGCTCCCGTGGCTGCGCCGACACGCGCCCCAGTTGCTGCACCAAGTGCTGCCCCCAGTGCCGTAGCGCCTGCTGGCATGCCAAAAATCGGCAGCTTCGCGCTGCCTTTGGCTGACATGGAAACGATCGCTTCTGGCGCTGGCCTGCAATGGGTCAACTCCAATCCCGAGAGTATCGCTGCGGTGAAAGCGCAAATCGCCGCCGAGCCCAAGCCCATTCACATCCCCCGTGAGCGCCCACCCGCCGTGGTGATTGATGCTGGCCCGCTCGTTTTGGTGGAAACGAAACGCGATCTGCGCGATATGACCCTGCCTTTCGAGCAGGCAGCCCAGCAGCATCAATAAGCCTGCTGCAAGGTCTCAAAAAAAGCGACTCACAAGGTCGCTTTTTTTATGCAGCAATAAAAAGCTCACATCTGTTTGGTGCTGAGCCAGACTTTCAGTCTGGCAAACACGCGCTCGCGTTCAGTATCATTAAAAATTTCATGGTACATCGCCTCAAAGCACTCTGATTGCACGCAGCGCTTGGGCGCGGCGGCAGCAAAGGCGCGACTGCCGTTGGGGCTGACCAGAGCATCCGAGCCAGCATACATCAGCAAACTCGGCATTGACCAGTTCGGCGCTGCCGCGATGATTCGTGCGCCCTCATCGGCAATGAATTTTGCCAGCCGTGCGCTGATTTTGCGATGTACGAAGGGATCGCTTTTGTAGGCTTGCACCACGAGCGGAGAGCGGCTGAGCTTGTCCACCTTCAAGCCATTGTCCACACGCAAATTCGGCAGGAAGCGCGGCAGGGTTGAGAGCATGAATTTTTGCACGGTGTTTAATCCAGGGTCGAGCGCTGGCGAGCTCAAAATGATGCCCTCCACTGGGCGCATCTGCTGCCGTACAAACGAAGCCACCACCACGCCGCCCATGCTGTGGCCGAGCAGAAGCAAGGGGCTGCCTGAGCGCATGTTGCGCCGTGTGTTGTCCACCACGTCCGCCAAATCATCGACCAAGCGCATCTCGCTCGGAATCATGCCGCGCGAGCCCCCTGATTCACCATGGCCATATTGGTCATACGCACGCACATGAAAGCCTTGCTCATTCAAAAACTGCGCGACATGCGCGTAGCGAAAGGCATGTTCGCCTAAGCCATGCACGATGATCACCGTGCCGTAGATGTCTTGGTCAGGCCAAACATCAGGCAGTGGCCAATCGTGAATGGCAATGTTTTCGCCATCGCCTGCCGTGAACGGGGAAAGAATGGAATCAGATGTCATGGGTGCGTTCAGGCAGGATGAGCGGCGATCACGCTCGCCACAGCGGCCGTGATTTTTTTAGCGTAATCCACATGCAAAAATTCATTTGGCCCGTGTGCATTGCTCTTGGGGCCGAGCACGCCGCAGACCATCATTTGTGCTTTGGGAAAACCTTTTTCCAACATGTTCATCAGCGGAATCGTGCCGCCTTGGCCAATGTAGCCGCAGGGTGCGTTGTAGTAAGCCTGGCTGGCGGCATCGAGTGCGCTTTGCAGCCAAGGCGCTGTGCTGGGTGCATTCCAGCCACTGGCTGCGCCGCCGCCTTGGAAGGTGACTTTCGCTTGATACGGCGCGTTGTCTTCGAGCAATTTTTTCAGCTCTTGCATGGTGGCCACAGCATCGACCAGCGGCGGTGTGCGCAAAGACAGTTTGAACGCGGTGTAAGGCCGCAAGACGTTACCTGCATCTTTGAGTGCAGGAAAGCCTTCCGCGCCTGTGACGCTCAAAGTGGGCTTCCAAGTGCGGTTTAAAAGCGCTTCGACCGGATCGGTGGTGGTGGGCAGCGCAAAAGCCGTTGAGCCACCGCAATCGGCATGCGCCCACGGAAACCGTTTGTACACCTCGTCACCCAGAATCTTGGCGGTGGCCTGCGCCTGCGCGAGCCGGTCGTGGGGCACTTCACAATGAAAGCTCGCGGGCAGCAAGCGGCCGGTGGCGCTGTCTTCCAAACGGTCGAGCACCTGACGCATGATCCGAAAGCTTGATGGCACGAGGCCGCTGGCATCGCCCGAATGCACGCCTTCAGTCAGAATATCGACACGGAGCGTCCCGCTCACCATGCCGCGCAAGCTGCTGGTGAGCCAGAGTTGATCGTAGTTGCCTGCGCCAGAGTCGAGGCAGACGACGAGTGAGACATCGCCCAAGCGGCTCTTCAAGGCATCGATGTAAGGTAGCAAATCGTATGAGCCCGATTCTTCGCAGGTCTCAATCAAGCCGACGATGCGCGGATGCGGCGCGTTTTGCGCCTTCAAGGCTTGGATTGCAGCGATGCTGGCATACACCGCATAGCCATCGTCTGCGCCGCCGCGCCCATACAAGCGCGCTGCGCCGTCAAGCCCCGTTTCTAGCTTCGGTGTCCAAGGGCCCAGATCATTGCGCCAACCGTTGAATTCAGGCTGCTTGTCTAAGTGGCCATACATCAGTACGGTTTGCTTAGATTCATGCTGATGCGCAGGCAATTCAAAAAATAACACTGGCGTGCGCGGCTTGCCTTGCGCATCATTCAGGCGCAACACCTCCAGCGTGAGCCCGGGCACTTTTTGAGCAGTCACCCAATCAGCGGCCTCGCGCAACACGGTTTCGATGTGCCCATGCGCATGCCAATCGGCATCAAAACCGGGTGATTTGCAGGGGATGGTGATGTAGTCGCTGATACGCTGAGTCAGGTCAGTGTCCCAAGCGCGCGTGGCAAACGAGAGCACATCGGCGGTGTTCAAAACGGAAGAAGGAACGCGTGCATTCATGGCTTGATATCTCCAGACTTGCCATATTAAACCGAAACGACGCATCCGTGAGGCAGCACAAACCGCTCGATGGACCTACTGCCCAGTGGCCGTGACTCCGCATGTGACGGTGAAGGTCAGCGATGAATTGGAAGGAAAGGTGGCAATCGTGATGCCACTGCCCTGCATCGCGCTGACCGTGCTGGCAGGGCAAATCGCCCCGCTCAGAGCCGAGCAACTGACACTCGTACAACTCAAACCGGTCGATACGGGATCTTTGAAGACTGAATTGTTGGCCGCGTTGGGCCCCGTGTTGCTGACCACAATGGTGTAACTGGTGGTGGCGCCAGCGACCAAGGTGGTGGTGCTGTTGGCCTTGCTGATGGACAGCGCTGCTGGCACCGGGATGGTGACAGTGGCCTGTGCATTGTTGTTGCTGCTGACAGGATCGACCACGGTGGAGGGCGCAGTGACGGTGGCGTTGTTGACCTGAGAGCCAACACCGCTGGCCACCGCAGAAAACGTGATCGTCACGGTGCTGATCGGCGGCAGCGTGAGGGTGGCATTGAGTTGCCCAGAGCTGGTGGTGATCGCCGTGGCCGTGCCGCCTCCACTGCCCAAGCTGGAAATCAAGGTCGCGCCATTCAAACCCGAAGGCAGCTTGTCAAACACGGTGGCATTGGTGGCGGTTTGCGGGCCCGCGTTGGTCATGACCAAAGTAAACACCGTGGTCTGGTTGTCATTGAGTGTGGTGGGGCTGGCTGATTTGCTGATGGCTAAATCTGCCTGCCCGCCGATGGTCAGTTGCACGGTGCCCGTGTTGTTAGTGGAAACCGGATCGGTCACGCCAGCGGGCGGGCTCACGCTGGCGCTGTTGATCACTTGCGAGATAGTGCCGCCGACCGCTTGCAACACGATGGTCAGTGTGCTGCCGCTGGGCAGCGTGGCTGTGCCCAAAAAGTTGTTGCCCGTCAGGCTGTTGGCCGTCAGGGTGGCACCCGACACGCCCGATGCACTGACGAAGCTGACCGTACCCAAATTCGCAGGCAAGTTGTCAACAATACTCGCGCCCGTCGCCGCGGCGGGCCCGAGATTGCTCACCGTGAGCGTGAATTGGGTGGTTTGCCCAATTTGCAGGCTGGGCGTGCTGGCCGCTTTGGTGAGGGCTAAATCCGTGGTGGGGCCAATCACCACGCTAGCCGTGGCCACGTTATTGCTTAAGTTGGCATCGGTGATGGTACTGGCAGGGTTGATGCTGGCGCTGTTGATGACGGAAGTGGCTGATGCACCCACCGCTTGCAGCACGATGGTGATGGTGCTGCCCACAGGCAAGGTGACGGTGCCGGTGAAGGTGGTGAGCGAGGCGATGCTGGTGGCACCAATGCTCGCACCGCCGCCCACGCTGGAGCTGACCCAAGTGAGCGTACCCAGACCGGGGGGCAGAGCATCAATCACGGTGGAATTGGTGCCAGTTTGCGGGCCGGAGTTGGTCAAAGTCAGCGTGAACTGTGTGGTTTGACCGATGCTGATCGATGTGGGGTTGGCAGTTTTGCTAATGCCTAAGTTGGCTTGCGGCAAGCATTTGTAGCCAGAATTGGTGACAGGGTCTGTCGACTCTGCCGCCAAGGAGAATACACCGTCCGAGCCGGGCAAAGCGCCATGGTCTGCGCCGCCAGGTGGATTGTCAGCGGTGTTGGTGATGCCGTTCGTGGCACCCAAATTGTTGACCGTGGCATTGCCCGTGAGAATCACCACACCGCCGCCGCCGCCGCCGCCGCCGCTGTGGGCCGAGGTCCCGGTGAGCCAAGAATCGCCGCCTTGCCCGCCTTGGGCATTGACGGTGAGCACGCCGCTCGTCCAGTTGGGCGAGACGATGATCACGCTGCCGCCCGCTGCGCCTGCGCCTGCCGCGTCGTTGCCTGTATTGCTGTTGCCCACGCCGCCGCGAATATCGACGGTGCCACCGCCTGACAACACACCCGCGCGGATCAACACCATGCCACCTCCCGTGCCGCCACTCATCGCGCCGAGATCGCCGCTTGAGTTGCCGTTTTGATCGCCTGCGCCGCCGCCGCCGCCCATCACAATGCGCGCAATGCTGGCACCACCAAAACTTGCCCCGCCGAAGGCGGCCAAATGCTGCCCGGTCACGGCTTCAATATTGGAGTAATCGGCCAGCACCGTCGCCCAGCCCGCCGAGCGCCAACCGAAGCCGCCGCGCCCGCCATAGCCGCCATTGCCCCCACCCCCACCGCCGCCGTTGTGATACGCGCCCGTGTTGTATTGCCCGCCGCCGCCCGCATTGCCGGGTGCGCCACGGGCAAAGTCAAAATCAAAAGCGGTGCCGCCGGGATAGCCCACATACGCTTGTGCGCTGAAATCCGTGACCGTGCCTGCCGTGCTGGCTCGGTCAAAGGGCGTGGTGTCAACGAAAAGCAGGCGCGGCGTGCCCGCAATGCCTTCTGCTTTCGATGCATGGCTGACAGAACCACTGGCGGGATGGCGAAAAGGATTGATGCCATCCGCTGTGCTTTGGCGACCACCGCCGCCGCGAAAACCTTTGGCTCCCATATCGATGGTCTGGCCATTGAAGTTGAGCGTTTTGGCCACATCCAAGCTGATCACACCGCCATTCAAACCATCCCAAGCCAAGCCCGCCAGCGTGCCGCCCAAGGTGAAGTTGCCATACTGCGGCACACGCACGATCTGAAAGCTGCGCCGCGTGCTGCTGGCAGTGGGGTTGGCCTGAACATAGGTGTATTGCAAAGC
This sequence comes from Variovorax sp., assembly GCA_031376105.1. GTDB lineage: Bacteria > Pseudomonadota > Gammaproteobacteria > Burkholderiales > Burkholderiaceae_C > JANMDU01. The sequence goes on from JANMDE010000414.1 coordinate 9,805, forward strand.
CGCGCCAGCCACGAAGCTGCTGGCTGTTGTGCCTGCGCCCGCGGGCACATACTCATATTGCCCCACCTTGCAAGAGCTCGAGGGCGTTTCTAAATAGCCATAAGCCGGACGCCCCGCCACGCCGTCGCCATAGGTATCGGTATCGGTGTTGGTGATGTCCACGCATTGCATCTGAATGATCAATGCCAAATCACCCGCCACCCAAGCGGTGTCGCCTCGGGCATTGCCCAAGGCAATGGTGGGTGCGGTGCCTGCTGTCGCGGTGACATTGGCCGACGAAGGGCTGAAATATCCATTCACCACTTGGCCGTTGGTGGAAGTAACGTCGGTGCCATTGTTTTGCGGCACAGCGCAGACCTGCGCCCACACAGACGCGCAGCCCAACAAGCCAAGCAGAGCGATCGCTAAGGTTGGGAGCGATTTCTCAAGAGATGCCAGCCAAGTTACAAATTTTTTCACCGCCCAATACTATCGCAACGCAAACCCACCGCATACGCAGACCCCGCCAGTTTGAGAAAAATGCACGAAATCAAGCCGCCAAGCTGGAAATCCACCACACAAATGTGGCGCAAACAGCCAACACCCCAAGCGCCACGCCACGGCTAGCGGCATCATCTTTCGAGGGCTGCACGGGCAGCGGCATTTCTTTGTCGCCATGCAGCATCGGCTTGATCAAGTTTTCTTTCTTCTTATAGAGATAAAACAAAATCGCTGCGATATGCAGCACGATCAGCGCAGCAATCACCCATTTGCCCACATCCTTATGCCACCAAGTGGCTAGACTCACGCGAGCATTCGACACAAAGCGCGAGAGCGGCCCTTGGTTGGTGATCTCGTCGTCGCTGATGAGGCCAGTGGCCACTTGCAGCGCTAAAAATCCAAGCAAGGCAAATACTGAGCCCGCGCCCAGAGGGTTGTGCCCCGCTGAATGCTCGGGCTTGCCTTGGCCTTTTAGATACGCGATCACGGTGCTGGGGGCGTAAATAAAGGAAGCAAAGCGCGACCACTTGCCGCCAATCACACCCCATACAAAACGAAACAGCAGCAGCGTCATCACGCAGTAGCCAAAGCGGAAATGCCAAGGCATCAAATTGCCGCCAACATTGCCTGTGATGATTAATCCAACGACGCAGACAAACAGGGCCCAATGAAAGATACGGGTGGGCAGATCCCAAATGCGGACGGTATGCGGTTTGGCCATGCTGAGATTCCTGTGATTGAACGGGTATTTTGCCTATTTACGTTGATTGTGCCGTTATGGAGGCAGGTGCGTCTAGCCTCGGTCTGATGATCAGCGTATGACATGCCCCACAATTCGCCTCGGGATTTCCCTAGTGCATCTGTTGGGAACTCTATTTCGTTGGTAACCTCTGCCTTTCATAACCCACCTTAACTAGGAGCATCCATGACCTTTCGCATCGCC
>JANMDE010000418.1:0-10190 GCA_031376105.1 Variovorax sp.
AACGAGTTCAACCGTTTTGGCTGGGTGGTCGAAGTCGATCCGATGGACCCCACCAGCACACCCATCAAGCGCACCGCGCTTGGCCGCGCCGCTCACGAAGGCGCTTGGGCCACCCTCACGCGCGATGGCCGCGCTGTGGTCTACAGCGGCGAAGATGCCCGCAACGAATACATCTACAAATTCGTCAGCCGCGACACCGTCAAGCCCGCCAGCGGCAGCATCACGCAGGCCCAAGCCAACCGCGAGCTTCTCGATCACGGCACGCTGTATGTGGCCAAATTCAATGCAGATGGAAAAGGCCAATGGTTGCCCATGGTTCATGGCCAGGGCGTTTTAACGACTGCCAACGGCTTTGCTGACCAAGGTGAAGTGCTCATCAAAACCCGCCAAGCCAGCGATTTGCTGGGTGCCACCAAAATGGATCGCCCCGAGTGGCTGGCGATCGATCCCAACACCGGATGGATCTACTGCACCTTAACCAACAACAGCTCGCGCGGTGCGCCGGGTATGCCGCCTGCTGATGCCGCCAACCCACGCAACATGAACACCCACGGCCACATCATCCGCTGGAAGGAAATGGGTGATTTTGACAACGCCACCTTCGAGTGGAATCACCTCTTGCTCGCTGGCGACCCCGCCGCCGCCCGCCCAGAGGCCAGAGGCAACATCAAAGGCGACATATTTGGCTGCGCCGACGGCATTGCTTTCGACCCCGCAGGCACGCTCTGGATTCAAACCGACATGCACGCCAGCCAAATGTACAAAGGCGAATTCGCCAACATCGGCAACAACCAAATGCTGGGCCTCGATGCCGCCAGTGGCCGCGTCATGCGCTTTCTCACCGCCCCCACCAACAGCGAAGTCACGGGTGCCGCTTGGACACCCGACGGCAAAACCCTGTTCATCAACGTGCAACATCCCGGCGAAACCGCAGGTGACCGCTCTGACCCGCAAGAGCCCAACAAAATTTCCAACTGGCCCGATTACGCCACTGGCGGCAGGCCGCGCTCATCCACAGTGGTGATACGCAAGGTAGACGGCGGGGTCATTGGAACTTGACTATGATTCTGCGGCTATGACTTCGTCACCCGCCACCTCTATCGACCACACATCGTCAATCGACATCTCAAGCCTAGGCATCCCGCCCGCGCTGCAAGATTTCCCGCCCACTTTAGAGGCTACCCAGCAGCGCATCGCCAGCATCTCGCCTAGCCAATACGCACGTAGCCGTAACGCCCTTGATGGCGCTGTGACTGGCCTGTCGCCTTACCTCACACATGGCATCGTGAGCTTGCCGCAAGTAGCGCAGCAGATCGCCCAAAAACACAAGCTCAGCTACGCGGACAAGCTGATTTTTGAATTCGGCTGGCGAGAATTCTTTCATCACGTCTGGAGCCGCGCCGCCCGGCCCGAGGCGATTTTGCAAGATATGCGCCCCGCAAACCTGTGGCGCGGTGCCTATGCGCGAGAGCTGCCCGCAGACATTCGCGAAGGCCGCACAGGCGTACCGGTGATCGACTCTGCAGTGCGCCAGCTCTACGCCACCGGCTATCTGCACAATCATGCCCGCATGTGGCTAGCGAGCTACTGCGTGCATCTGCGCAAAGTGCATTGGCGAGCGGGCGCCGATTGGCTGTACGGGCATTTGCTCGATGGCGATCTGCCGAGCAATCATCTGAGTTGGCAATGGGTGGCTGCTACGTTTTCCTCCAAGCCCTATCTTTTTAACGCTGGCAACGTGGCGAAATACGCGCCCGAGCAGGCGTGGAAAGCGTGGGCGAGCAGCAAAACCGCCGTCGATTTGAGCTACGAAGAGCTCGACACGCTTGCGCACTCTAGCAAAGATGTAGGCGCTGAACCGGGGCAGCATGCGAGTCTAGAAGAGCCAACGCTTCCGGGCTCAGATTTAGAGCTATTTTTCAAGCAAAAAGAGCTTCTAGCCGTCATAGAACCTGCGCAAGGCGCTATTAAATTAATAGCAAACAAAATGCAGGAAAATCCCGCTATTCAGATCGAGCTGATCCACCCTTGGGCGCTCGCAGAGCAGCCAAGCGTGCTGGCAAATCAGCCGCGCAGCTTGCGCATCGGCATTGTGCAGACGAAGGCGCATGCCCAGCTACCGTGGAGCGAGCGCCGCTGGCGCTTCGTGCTCACGCGAATGCGAGAGATTTGTGATGTGCTATGGATTGGCGATACAGCAGATTTGGCCAAAATCGCCGGCTGGCCAAGCAAAGAGCGCGTGCATGCCACCCACACCTTGTTCGCGGGCTACCGCGAAGCCCTGCCTCGCCTCGCCCACATGCGTCCAGAGCGCAAGCTCTTTGCGAACCCGGAAAAAATGTGCAATTCATTCAGCCGCTTTTACGAAACCGTGCAACGTGAGCAGCGCGATTTCTCCAAGCTGCTTGATCTTCCGCAGCAAGCCAGTCTGCTATGACTTAAATAGCTGTTTACGCACATAGCATGCCCGCCTCGCCCATCGACCGTGGTCATCCGCAAGTTGGATGGTGGGGTGATTCGGACTTGATGTCACGGGTGATTAGCCTGCCGCCACACCTCCCGATGGGTTGATGTAAATCAACCCATCGCCATATATCCAGCTTCCCATCAAAAATTGAGGTGCAGACTGCGTAGCGATGCCCTATCCTTGATCAGTGCGCATTGAATGGTTCTGATTCGCGCTGTCGTTGGTATATTTTTGGAGGCCAATATGGATACAAATGCGCACAAGCAGGCGATCAGCCCCGGTGGTTTGAAGGATCCTGTTTGTGGAATGACGGTGACTGCACAATCACCCCACCACCTAGAACATGCGTCTCATACGGTGTACTTTTGTAGCGCCGGTTGTCGCACTAAGTTTGCAGCCAATCCTCAAAAGTATCCAGAGATGAGCATGGCCGCGCGCGTGGCGTCTGACACCGTTCATCCCACTGCGCCACACGATGGGCCGTCAATCGGCGCAGCAAATGCCCTCTACACCTGCCCGATGCACCCGGAAATTCGCCAAGACCATCCGGGCAGTTGCCCCAAGTGCGGTATGGCACTGGAGCCGGTCCAGCCTAGTCTGGACGACGATGAAAACCCCGAACTGACTGACTTTAGACGCCGATTTTGGTGGACGCTGCCGCTCACCGTGGTGGTGATGGTGCTTGCCATGCTGGGCCATCGCTTGCAATGGTTTGACATGGCGACGCAGAGCTGGATTGAAATGGTGTTGACGATGCCCGTTGTGTTGTGGGCTGGCTGGCCGTTTTTTGTGCGCGGCGCGCAGTCCATCATGCATCGCAGCCCCAATATGTGGACCCTGATTGGCTTGGGGACAGGCGCTGCATTTACCTACAGCGTGATCGCCACCATCAGCCCGCAAGTGTTTCCGGCGGCCTTTATATCGATGGGTCGGGTGGCGGTATATTTTGAAGCTGCTGCGACGATCATCTCGCTCACTCTATTGGGGCAGATGCTGGAGCTGAAAGCACGCTCTCAAACATCAGCGGCCATTAAATCGCTGCTTGGCTTGGCACCCAAAACTGCGCGCCGCATTCAAGCCGATGGCTCAGAGGAAGATATCCCCCTGACCCAAGTGCATGTGGGTGACTTGCTGCGCGTGCGGCCTGGCGAGAAAGTGCCCGTCGATGGCGTGGTCACCGAGGGCCAAAGTGCCGTAGACGAGTCCATGCTCACTGGCGAGCCGATGCCCGTCACCAAGCGCCCCGGCGATAAATTGATTGGTGCGACGCTCAACACCAGCGGTGCGCTGACCATGCGCAGCGAACATATTGGCTCCGCCACCGTGCTAGCGCAGATTGTGCAAATGGTGGCGCTGGCGCAGCGCTCACGCGCACCTATGCAGCGCATGGCAGACAGCGTCGCGGGTTATTTTGTGGTCACCGTGGTCAGCATTGCCTTGCTCACCTTCTTTGGCTGGGGTTTGTTTGGCCCAGAGCCGAGCTGGGTGTATGGCTTGATCAACGCGGTGGCTGTGCTGATCATTGCCTGCCCTTGCGCGTTAGGGCTGGCTACGCCCATGTCCATCATGGTGGCGACCGGTCGGGCGGCGACGATGGGGATTCTTTTTCGAGATGCCGCAGCCATTGAAAATCTGCGAAAAATCGATACCCTGATTGTCGACAAAACCGGCACCCTGACCGAAGGGCGACCCGCCTTTGAACGCGCCGTCGCGGTGGGCAGTTTTACCGACACGGACGTGCTGCGTCTGGCCGCTAGCCTAGACCAAGGCAGTGAGCATCCTCTTGCTGCAGCCATCGTGACAGCAGCGCGCGCGCAAAACTTAGTGCTGGACAAGCCCGAGCAATTTGACTCTTCCTCTGGCATCGGTGTGCGCGGCATAGTGGCAGGCCAACCCTTGGCGCTGGGCAACACAGCGTTCATGCAGTCACTGGGCGTTGATGCAAGCGCGCTGGCCAGCCAAGCCGAAGAACTGCGCGGGCAAGGGGCGAGCGTGATGTACTTGGCGGCCAACAGCCAATTGGCTGGCTTGCTGGCAGTGGCTGATCCGATCAAAGCCACCACCAAAGATGCATTGGCATCGCTGCGAGCTGCCGGCCTGCGCGTGATCATGGCCACGGGGGATGGCTTGACCACCGCGCGTGCCGTGGGCACTGCGCTGGGCATTACCGAGGTGCTGGGCGAAGTCAAACCCGCTGACAAACTGGCATTGGTCGAGCGCCTGCAAAAAGAAGGTCGTGTGGTGGCCATGGCTGGCGACGGCATCAACGATGCGCCCGCACTCGCCAAGGCTGACTTCGGCATCGCCATGGGCACCGGTACCGACGTGGCCATGAACAGCGCACAAGTCACCTTGGTCAAAGGTGACTTGCGCGGCATTGCCACTGCGCGCGCATTGTCGGTGGCCACTGTGGCCAACATGAAGCAAAACCTCACGTTTGCGTTTATCTACAACAGCTTGGGTGTTCCGCTGGCATCGGGCTTGCTGTATTCCCTCACGGGCTGGCTGTTATCGCCCATGATCGCCGCGCTGGCGATGAGTTTGAGCTCAGTCTCCGTCATCAGCAACGCATTGCGCTTGCGCAGTACAGCCCTTCAGCAAGACTGAGGGCATCAGCCGATTTCTATGGACATATTTGCACACGGTTTGTGGGCAGGCGCAGGCATCGGTTTGGCGCACCGCCGTTGGCCCATGGCGCCGCGTACCGCCGCAGCAACCGTGGCGATGGCCGTCTTGCCCGATATTGCGCACCTGGTGCCGATTGCGGCGTGGGCAATTTTTGGGGATGGCACTTCTTCAGCCGTACGCGGCTACGCCATTGCATCGCCTGGGCAGGAGCCGATGTTGCCGCCCTTGGTAGAACTGCTATCGCACCACTTGCACTGCATCATGCACAGCGCCGTGATCGCTGGATTCGCGACTCTTTTGTTGTGGTTTGCGCTGCGCAGCCTCTGGATACCGCTGCTAGGATGGTGGTCACATATCGTGATCGATATCTTTACCCACTCGGCAGATTTCTATCCTGTGCCCGTTTTCTACCCTTTCACCCAACGCGGTTTTGACGGTATTGCCTGGAACACCCCGTGGTTGATGGCGTTGAACTACGTCGTACTAGGTCTCACCTGGCTTTGGATCTTGCTCAACCGAAGAAAGCCGCAGTAACCTAAAACGCTATAAATTAAATAGCAAACTATGTATATTTTATAAGGGCATTAAGCTGATTACTTTCAAAAAAATGGTGCAGACGCAGTAAAATCTAACGTCTTATCATTTGATCGAAACCCATGCCTTTGCCGCCCGCGCCGCTTCCTCGCACTGACACTTCCAGCTCCGCCGCCGCACAAGCCGTCTCGGAAGGTATCCATCCACCCGATGCGCTCGCACTGCGCTTGGGATACGCGGGATTGATTCCTTTCGTCGCCCTCGCCGCGCTGCTCTGGATCGTGCAAGTTGACCTGCGCCCTTGGCTTGCCATTGCGCTAACCGCCTATGCCGCCTTGATCGCCAGTTTCTTGGGCGGCATCCATTGGGGGATTGCCGCTACCCAGCCGCCATCTGCGCGGCGCTTTCATCATGTTTGGGGCATTACGCCCAGCTTGGTGGCTTGGATCGGCCTGATCATGCCCGCCTATGCAGGCCTGCCGCTGATCGCCGCGCTTCTTGTGGCTTGCTACAGGGTGGATCGCAGAAGCTACGCAGCAGCCGGTTGGTCAGAATGGCTCCCGCTGCGCTTGCGTTTAACGATAGTGTCAGTGATCAGCTGCCTGATGGGCGCGGGTGCGATCTGACAATAGCTACGAATACGAAAGCATGCTTTGCTTATTTTATAAGGGCGAGAAGCTGATTTTCTTTAAAGGATCAAGCCTGCCGAGTGTGTGAGGCGCGATGCCTACTAACGGCTGGGTCTCGCAGGGCGAGATGTTTGGTGCTGCGAGATTGCATGCGTTTGCGCCACATTTTGAAGGAGCTGGCCTTCATCTCGCTGCGCATGAGGCGCACTACGGCGGATTCGTTCAGGCCAAACTGCGCTTCAATCGCCTCAAAGGGCGTGCGATCTTCCCAAGCCATCTCGATGATGCGAGAAATATCTGGAGCTGATAGCGCACCATCCGACAAACCGATAATCGGGTTGTCGGATGTGTTGAAAGCGTCCATCAGCTGGTGGTCAAACTAGTAAGGATCAAGCCTTCTTCGCCCAAGCGCTGCACCATGCTTTGGGGGCGATGGCTTTGCCTGCAAACAATGCGCATTTGCCTTCTGTGGCTTTGGCGTCGCCTTGCCACAGGGCGCAGTTGGAACATTGCTGCTCTTTGGCGTATTTTGGGTATTTTTTGGTATCGGTCTTGCTGCCGTCTGTTTTGTAGCCGAGCGCGATTGCGTTGGCATCGGTGTCTTTCACGAGCTCTAGCTTTTGCGCGAAGGCGGCTTGGCTGGCAAGCAAGGTGGTGGCGCCTGCTGTGGCGGCGTGGATGATGAAGATACGACGTTGGCTTTTCATAATGGCTACTCGTTATAAACTTGCAATATAGCAAGCAGATTATACCCGGCAGTCTCTAAAATACCGCTGAGTATAAGAAAAATACCCTCCAAATTCGCGGCTACACACATGCTAAAACAATAGCAAACTATCTATATTCTATAAGGGCGGATATCCATTTTTCCTTAAATCATGATGCGGCAGAAGCGCCTGAGCCCTTTGCCAGCTCACGCATCCAGCGCGCCAAGGCTTGCTCATCTGGGTTGCCTTGCTCATACAGCGCCAGCATCTTTTCATAGGCTTCTGGGCGGTGCTGGTTGATCTTGATTTTGCATTCGAGCAAGGTGACTTTGAGCTCAAAAGCCACGATGCCCATGAGCATCTTGTGTTGATATTCTGTACCGAGGTCAATCCACTGCTTGGCGTAGGTGGGTTCGTGATCACCAATGAGCTTCTTCAGTAAGCGGTCTTTCGCTGCGGGCTCCTCAATCAGCTGTGCCGACACGCGGCAATGTACCGCCAAATAATTCCAGGTAGGCACACGCGCCAAATCGGGATACACCTTAGGAGACATATAGGCTTGTGGCCCCAGGAAGGTGACCAAAGCTTCAGGCCTTGCTTGCAGGTATTTCCAATGCGGATTGGGCTTAGCCACGTGGCCCAGCAGCGTCCAGCTGTCTTGCGCATCGCCCTGCTCTATCAAATGCAGCGGCAAATGCGTCACAAACGGCAAGCCCCCATCGTCGTTAGAAATCAATGAAGCTAAGGGATGTTCGCGAACAATACGCGCCGCCAGCGCGCGATCTTGGCTTTTGTTGAATTGGGGTGGAAGATACATCGCAGTTTGGGTCTGATTTTGGAAAGAATGGCGAAGGTTGCAAAGGCAAGACCAGCCATCGTTTGGCCGTAGTTAATTTTAGCGCCTTGCCTTCGGCGCGAGAACCTTTCAAGATGCCTCCCCATTGCGTATTTTTCGCTTGTCATGCCCAACTAAATCAATGCAGAGGTATCGCGAGTTGCACGCCCATTCGCTTAGACGGCGCAACCAGCCGCTTGTCCGGCGCCGAAAGGGTTGCATCAGGCGTAATGAAGGCGCTGGTAACCAGTGCCAAATCGACCTTGCTGAACCCCAAGCCATGAAGATGCTTGCATTCAATTGAAGTCAGTCCTCTTTCATAGCCTTATGACTTGCCGCACTAAGCATCTCGAGATTGAATTGGGCATCCGTTAGCATACCGATACAGCGCCAAACTGTTTTGTATGGAGTCCATCGTGAACGCATTTTTATCAATTCGCAAGATCTGCGCAACGTCGCTGATGGCTGCCAGCCTATTGAACCCCGCCTTGGCGGCTGAGATTCACCTTTTAAGCGCTGGCGCCATTGAGCCCGGTCTCAAAGCGGCCGTGGCGGCTTTCGAAAAACAGACAGGGCATGTCGTCAAAATCACATTCAACACCGCGCCAGAGCTGCGAAAGCGCATGGAAAGCAATCCGACTTTTGATGTGGTGATTGCACCGCCTGCGGTAATTGCAGACTTTGCTGCTGCCAGCCAGCTTGGGGCAGCGCGCAGCCTGGTGGGCCGGGTTGGCATGGGCGTGACGGTTCGTGATGGCGCACCCTCGCCTGACATCAGCAGCGCTGACTCCGTGAAAAAAGCCATCTTGGCCGCTGAATCACTGGTGTTTAACCGCGCATCAACGGGCCTTTATTTGGAAGGGCTGCTCAAAAAGATGGATATCTACAGCCAGATTGAAAGCAAAACAACGCGCTATGCGGATGGCGCGTCTGTGCTCGAGCACGTTATCAAAGGCAAAGGCAATGAAATTGGTTTTGGCGCCATCACTGAAATCTTGCTTTACGCAGGCAAAGGCCTCAAATTCGTCGGGCCGTTGCCCTCTGACATCCAAAATTACACCTCGTATACCGCCGCGCCCCTGGCATCAAGCCAACAGCCAGCGCTGGCGCAGCAGTTTGTGGTGTTCCTGTCAGGGCCGGTGGGTAAGCCGCTGTTTGTTGCTGCAGGCGTGACAGACTAGACATCCATGCGGGGCAGATTTATTTCCTGTAGCGCCCGTTTTTGCGAACGAAGGCCTGCCTGATAATCTTGAGCATGACCGAACCACGCGCCCTTGAACCGATTGCGATCCTAGAGAGCGAAGTCGAGCTGAGCGCGATTCGTGCGCAGGGCTCGGGTGGGCAAAACGTCAACAAAGTATCCAGCGCCATCCATCTGCGATTTGATATTCCCGCATCGTCGTTAGCAGGGGATGTGAAAGAACGCCTGCTGGCTCTGCGCGACAGCCGCATCACCCAAGAAGGTGTACTGATCATCAAAGCGCAGAGCCACAGCACACAAGAGATGAACCGATTAGATGCATTTACACGGCTGCACGAAGTCGTCAACAGCGTAGCTCGTGCCCCGCGTGTGCGCCGTGCGACCAAACCAAGCTATGGCTCAAAACAGCGCAGGCTTGAAGGCAAAACCCAACGCTCGCAGACCAAGGCGCTTCGAGGGCGAGTCAAGGATGCTTGAAACTAAAAGCTCATGCGCTGCTGGCGGCGCTAGTGGACGGTCAGCGTGAACTCCTCCGCCCATGAGTTGGCTAAATCTGAGACCTACCGATTTGGCGTCTGAAGCGTTGCATCATGCTCACACAACAAGGCAACAGGCAGGAATACGAAGGTAGCTCAAGGCGTTGTTTCAGGTGCGAAGCGCAGGATCTCGCAAGTCAATCACTCCCACTCAGTTGTCAACCCGTGTGAAAACTTGGACTTCTTCACATCGCGTTGCACTGAATCGGACGATTGCTGTGCATTGTCCAAAGTCGTCCATGCCATCGGTTTTACCTTGGTGCAATTGATGTGACCACGGCGGCTCAAATGCAGGCCACCTTGCGCCGCTGTATCTTGCGCGACTTCGTGGGTCGCCGCCAACTAGAGAGTTTCGAGGCCAAAGACATGCTGGCCAGCGCGGGCCAGTTCGATGGGCAGGGCGACTACCGCGCCCTCAGGCCCTACGTGCGAAAGGCGTTCGTCAAATACCTCGAATGCGGCAGGTTTGCCCACGGCTTTGCACGCGCCCGCTGCGCTGACTGCGCGCACGACTACTTCGTGGCCTTCTCCTGCAAAGGCCGGGGCGTGTGCCCCTCGTGCAACACCCGGCGCATGGCCGAGACAGCGGCGCACCTGGCCGACCACGTCTTTCCCCGCCTGTCCGTGCGCCAGGGGGTGCTGTCGGTCCCGAA
>JANMDE010000437.1:0-6065 GCA_031376105.1 Variovorax sp.
TCAGCGCGGTAGCTGGTTTTGAACTGGCCGTTTTCTCTGTAGAACATGATTTTTCTTCCTGGTGCTGGCCGTCAAACGCGATCTATGATCTTCTCGCCGAAGAGGCCTTGTGGCCTGAACAGCAAAAACACCAGCGCCAACACATACGCAAACCAAATCTCAATGCCGCCGCCCACCATCGGGCCCAAATACACCTCGGATAGCTTCTCGCCCACGCCGATGATCAGGCCGCCAATGATCGCACCGGGCACCGAAGTGAGGCCGCCCAAAATCACCACAGGCAGGGCGCGCAGCGCCACCGTGGTGAGCGAAAACTGCACACCGAGCTTGCTGCCCCAAATCATGCCGGCCACGAGCGCCACCACACCCGCCACGCACCACACAATCACCCAAATGCGGTTGAGCGGAATACCTATCGATTGCGCGGCTTGGTGATCATCGGCCACAGCGCGCAGGGCGCGGCCCGTGGTCGTTTTCTGGAAAAACAGCGAGAGCATGGCCACCAGCCCAGCGGCAATACAAGCGGCAATCAAATCTTCTTGGCTGATCAAAATGCCGCCATCAAACACTTTGTCAAACGCCATGATCGGCTCTTTGGGCATGCCAATGTCGATCTTGTAAATCGCGCTGCCAAACAGCGTTTGACCCAAGCCATCCAAGAAATACGCGATACCTAAAGTGGCCATCAAGAGCGTTGCGCCTTCTTGGTTCACCAGATGGCGCAGCACCAAGCGCTCAATCACCCAAGCCACCACAAACATGATCACCGCTGCAACGCAGAAGGCAAATAAGTTAGCCAGAATTTTGTTGTTGATGCCCGTCCAGCCCGGAAACCATTCTGCAAACCGTGCCATCGCCAAAGCCGCAAACAGCACCATCGCGCCCTGCGCAAAGTTAAACACGCCCGAGGCTTTGAAAATCAATACAAAGCCCAGTGCCACCAGCGAATACAGCATGCCAGCCATCAGGCCGCCGAGTAATGTTTCGAGGACGAATCCCATGATTAACGCTCCCCCCCGTGGCGCGCTTCGCCAAGCGAAGCGGCCCCCCCCCTGTCAGGGGGCGCCGCTAGCGGCCTGGCAAAGCCAGATCCGCAGCGTCTGCTTGAAAGAGATATCGTTCGCAAATATGTGTTCATGTCAATGTCCAGTGCCTAAATACGCCTTGATCACCTCAGGGCTGCTGCGCACCTCATCCGGTGTGCCATCGCCAATCTTCTTGCCGTAATCCAGCACCACCACACGATCAGAGATATCCATCACCACGCTCATGTCGTGCTCAATAAGCACCACGGTCGTGCCGAATTCATCGTTCACATCGAGCACGAAGCGACACATGTCTTGTTTCTCTTCGATGTTCATGCCCGCCATTGGCTCATCGAGCAGCAGCACTTGCGGCTCCATCGCCAAAGCGCGGCCTAAATCGACACGCTTTTGCAAACCGTAGGGCAATTGGCCCACGGGCGTTTTGCGGTAGGCCTGAATCTCTAAGAAATCAATGATCTCTTCCACTTTGGCGCGATGCTCGTTTTCTTCGCGCTCAGCAGGCCCCCAGCGCAGGGCTTGCATGAAAATATTGGATTTGATGCGCAGGTTACGACCCGACATGATGTTGTCCAGCACGCTCATGCCTTTGAACAGCGCCAAATTCTGAAACGTGCGCGCCACACCCATCTCCGCGACTTGGCGCGAATTCATGTGCGTGAACGTCTGCCCACGAAACGTGATCGTGCCTTGCTGCGGTGTGTAAACGCCATTGATGCAGTTCAGCATCGAGCTCTTACCCGCACCGTTGGGCCCAATGATCGCCCGCACTTCATGCTCACGCACATTGAAGCTGATATCAGTCAGCGCTTTCACGCCACCGAAAGCGAGGGAAATATTCTGAACGTCGAGAATGACGTCACCGATTTTTTTGCTCATTTGACTGGGCTTTTTATGACAGGACGCAAAGGGCGCAAAAGTTGCGCAAAAGACGCAAAAAAGACAAGAAACCCGAAGTGTATTGTTTGCGTCTTTTGCGCAACTTTTGCGACGTTTGTGTCCGGTATTAGGATTGGGCTCTTCATCATGCTGCAGCCTTGAGTGGTGCAAAGGTCTTGGCATCGCCAATATTCAAAGTCGCCGACACCTTGCCGCTGCGGCCGTCTTCGAACTTGACCACGGTCTCAATAAATTGCTCGGTTTTGCCGCTGTATAGCGCATCCACCAGTGGCTGGTATTTATCGCCGATGAAGCCTCGGCGGACTTTGTTGGTGCGGGTCAATTCGCCGTCGTCTGCATCAAGCTCTTTGTGCAGCACGAGGAAGCGGCTGATTTGGCTGCCAGCGAGCAGTGTGTCGCGGGAGAGATCGGCATTGACTTGCTCGACGCACTCGCGGATCAGGTTGTAGACCTCTGGTTTTTGCGCCAGATCGGTGTAGCCCGCGTAGGGAAGATTGCGGCGCTCTGCCCAGTTGCCCACGGCGTTCATATCAATGTTGAGCATCACGCAAACTTGATCACGCCCATCGCCATAAGCCACTGCTTCTTTGATGTGCTGGAAAAACTTGAGTTTGTTTTCTACATACTTGGGCGCAAACATCGCGCCATCATTGGCACCGCCTTTGATGCGACCCACGTCTTTCACGCGGTCAATGATCTTGAGCTGGCCGCTGGCATCAATGAAACCAGCATCACTGGTGCGATACCAGCCATCAGCCGTTTTCACTTCTGCTGTGGCCGCAGGATTTTTGAAATACTCTTTGAGCAAACCGGGCGATTTGACAAGGATTTCGCCGTTCTCGTCGACCTTGATTTCTACGCCCTCGATGGGCACGCCCACCGTATCAGCGCGCACGGCATTGTCTGGCTGCAGGCAGACGAAAACGGCGGTCTCGGTTGAGCCATACAGTTGCTTAAGGTTGATGCCAATCGAGCGGTAAAAGGTAAACAGATCAGGGCCAATCGCCTCGCCAGCGGTGTAGGCCACGCGCACGCGGCTCATACCTAAATTGTTGCGCAGCGGGGCATACACGAAGAAGTTGCCGAGCGCATACATGATGCTGTTGGCTAGGCCAATGGATTTGCCATCCATCCGGTCTGGCCCGACGCGTTTGGCCACGTCCATGAAGGTTGTGAAGAGCGCACGTTTGATGCTCCCAGCATCTTCCATGCGAATCATCACGCTGGTGAGCAGGCCTTCAAACACGCGCGGTGGCGCGAAATAGTAAGTGGGCCCGACTTCTTTGAGGTCAATCGTGACCGTGGCCGCGCTCTCGGGGCAGTTCACGGTGTAGCCGCAAATGAGCCATTGCGCATAGCTGAAAATATTTTGACCAATCCAAGCGGGCGGCAAATAGGCGAGCACGTCCTCGCTTGATGTCAGCTTGTCAAACTTCGCGCCAGCTGCACTGCGATCGAGCAAGGAGAGATGCGTGTGCACCACGCCTTTTGGGTTGCCGGTGGTGCCCGAGGTGAAAAACATCGCGGCGACGTCGTTTGGCTGCGAGACGGCTGCTTCGGTTTTGAAGTAGCTTGGATTGCTGGCGGCAAACTTTTCGCCAGCAGCCATGAGATTGTCTAAAGAATCGAGGCCATCTTCTTCGTATTTGCGCAGGCCGCGAGGATCGTCAAACCAAAAGTGAGTCAGTAGTGGGCAGGTTTCGCGCACTTCGAGCAGCTTGTCGACCTGCTCTTGGTCTTCAACGATACCAAAGCGAATATCCGCATTGGTGATGGGAAACACGCATTCCGCCGCTACAGCATCTTGGTACAAAGGCACTGGAATCGCACCGAGAACTTGCGCCGCCAGCATGCTGGCATACAAGCGAGGGCGATTCGAGCCGATCACCACGACGTGTTCACCACGCTTGAGGCCAGCCTGATGCAGGCCGCAGGCGATTTTTTCAACCAGTGATGCCAGCGCCGCCCAGGTGGTGGTCTGCCAGATGCCATATTCTTTCTCACGCATGGCCGGAGCGTCAGGACGCTCGGCAGCATGTTTGAGTAGCAATTGAGGGAAAGTCTGCATAGTGGCGTGGACTATAGCGGGGCATTTGACGTTATGATGTCTGTATAGCGACAATTCAGGGGAAATACTGCCCGGTATTTACCCTTATTCTGTCGCTGGCCTTACAACTATGGACTATTCATGACCAAACACATCCCAGAAGAGCTCAGTTTGTCGCAGCGCAGGCGCGGCCCCTTGCAATCCGAGCTAGATGCGATTCCTTGGCTGGCTGTCCTCGAGCCGCATCATCATCTGCGCGCTTGTGCCGCCTTGCAGGTGGGCGACGCGAAAACCGGCGATTATGTGGTGCGGGTGGGCAGGCCTGTCACGTATTGGTTTGGCCTGATTGATGGCCTGCTCAAGATGAGCAACGAAACGCCAGATGGCCGCAGCATCACGCTGGTGGGCGTGCCGCCGGGTGGCTGGTTTGGCGAGGGCACCGTTTTGAAGCAAGAAAATTATCGCTACAACATTCAAGCGCTTCGCCCCAGCGTGGTGGCCGGTATTCCGGTGGAGACATTTCATTGGCTGCTGGATCAAAGCATTGCGTTTAATCGCTTTGTGATGAACCAGCTCAATGAGCGCGTCGGCCAATTCATCGCCGCCCGCGAGAGCGACCGTATGACGAGCCCGGAGGCGCGTGTGGCTGCGGGCTTAGCGGGCTTGTTCAATCCGGTGCTCTACCCTGGCGCGAGCAATATTTTGCGTATCACGCAGCAGGAGTTGGCTAACCTCGTGGGGCTGTCGCGCCAGCGGGTCAACCAAGCTTTGCGCGAGCTGGAGCTGCGCGAACTGGTGAGCATTGAATACGGTGGGCTGCAAGTGCCCGATATCCCTGCCTTGCGCCAGGCCGCTTTTGTCACGGCAGCTTGAAATGAGTGACATTTCTAAACCCAATGCCGTCAAACCCGCGGCCAAAGCAGTGCGCGTGGTCAAAGCGCCTGTAGCGGCGCAAGAGCCGATTCGCCTGAACAAACGCATGGCTGAGCTGGGCTTGTGTTCGCGGCGCGAAGCCGACGAATGGATCGAACAAGGTTGGGTCAAGGTCAACGGTGAGATTGCCCCAATGGGCGTGAAAGTCACGCCGCAAGACCGCGTGGAGGTGGACAAACGCGCGCAAGGCCATCAGGCTGGGCAAGTGACGATTTTGCTCAACAAACCGATCGGTTATGTCAGCGGGCAGGCGGAAGATGGGCACGAGCCCGCTGTGGTTTTGATCGCAAGCCGCGCCCACTGGTTGGGCGACTCCAGTCCAACGCGCTTTATTCGCGAGCAATTGCGCGGCTTAGCTCCGGCAGGGCGGCTGGATATTGATTCCACCGGGCTTTTGGTGCTGACGCAAGATGGCCGCGTGGCGCGGCAGCTGATTGGCGAAGATTCTGGGATGGAGAAAGAATATTTGGTGCGTGTGAGTCTAGTGCGAGCGCACGATGCGGCGCAGCGCAAGGTACAAACGCCCGATGTGCAGAGCCAATTCCCGCTGGATAAGCTTAATTTGCTGCGTTTTGGTATCAGCCTAGATGGGCAGGCTTTGAAGCGCGCGCAGGTGGAATGGCAAAACCCGGAGCAGCTTCGGTTCGTCTTAAAAGAAGGCAAGAAAAGGCAAATTCGCCGAATGTGCGAGGCAGTGGGGCTGCACGTGACGGGCCTGAAGCGTGTACGTATTGGCAATGTGAAGCTGGGGCAGCTTCCGGTAGGGCAATGGCGCTATTTAGGGGCGGATGAGCGGTTTTAGTTGCTTTGTTTTTGATAGCAAGCTATGTATATTCTATAAGGGCGATGTGCTGATTTTCCTTACGCTTTTGTGCTGTGGGAGGTGGTTGGCGTGCTGGGGCCTGCGCCGAGCGCAGGCCGCAAGTAGCGAGGGAAGCTCCAATCACGGCACACGATTGCGGCGGCAATAAAAGTTTGAACAAGCCTTTGCGCAGCTTCTTCGCTTCGGTAAACCGCCCCCCAGAGCTGGCGGGGCGGTTGGCCCCCTGGCCGCGGGCGGCGTTCTGGGTTGTTTTGTCTTGGGGGTGTTTTTGGCGCCCCCCCCCCCTTTACTCCCCCCACCCGCCCCCACCGCTCTGGCG
>JANMDE010000467.1:0-4237 GCA_031376105.1 Variovorax sp.
CTGCTCAACACGCCCTTGATTTCTGATCTGATCTTCAAAGGCGATGTGTCTGAGATCAAAGAAATCATGAAGAAGAGTCGCAATTTGGGTATGCAAACCTTCGACCAAGCGCTTTTTGATGGCTTCGAAACGAATCAAATCAGCTTCGAAGACGCGCTGCGCAACGCCGATTCGGTGAACGATCTTCGCTTGCAAATCAAGCTGCATTCGCAGCGCGCCAAAACACAAGATTTGTCTGCGGGCACTGAAATGTTCTCTATTGTTTAATTTTTCTCTTGTCTCATGTCTTCGATTAACGCAAAAACTTACGAAAGCGCTTCTGCGCAAAAAGTCGCCTTCCTCTGCCTTGGCGTGATGGGCTATCCCATGGCTGGCCATTTGGTGCAAGCTGGCCATCAGGTCACGGTCTACAACCGCAGTGCTGCTAAAAGCGAAGCGTTCTGCACTGAATACACAGGGGCTACACGCGCTTTGAGCCCCGTCGATGCAGCGGCGGGCGCTGACATCGTGTTTTGCTGCGCGGGCAATGACGATGATCTGCGCAGCGTGGTGCTGGGCGACAAGGGTGCATTCGCAGGCATGAAGCCGGACGCGATTTTTGTGGATCACACCACGGCTTCAGCGGAAGTCGCGCGCGAGCTGTATGCGGCGGCCAAGGCCAAAGGTCTGCAGTTTGTGGACGCACCGGTGTCGGGCGGCCAAGCGGGTGCGCAAAATGGCTTGCTCACGGTGATGTGTGGCGGTGATCAGGCGGCTTTTGATGCCGCCAAACCCGCCGCGATGGCATTCTCTCGTGCCTTCACGCGCATGGGCGAGGCCGGTGCGGGGCAGCTCACGAAGATGGTGAATCAGATTTGCATTGCGGGCTTGGTGCAAGGGCTTTCTGAAGCCATTGCTTTCGGTCAGAAAGCAGACTTGGATGTGAACCTGGTGCTCGATGTGATCGGCAAAGGCGCGGCACAAAGTTGGCAGCTGGACAACCGTGGCAAAACGATGGTGGCAGACAAGTTTGATTTTGGCTTTGCTGTGGATTGGATGCGCAAAGACCTCGGTTTGGTTTTGGATGAAGCCAAGCGAAATGGGGCTCGACTGCCTGTGACGGCGCTGGTGGATCAGTTTTATGCGGATGTGCAGCAAATGGGCGGGCAGCGCTGGGATACGTCGAGCTTGGTGAAGCGGTTGAAGTGATCAGGGGTCTTGTGCGGCTATGCTGAGCTTGTTGCTCAGTTTGACATAAGCCGCTCACGCGAGCTTCGATCTTTTGTAGCGTTGATGGCTTTGCTGGCCGTGCGCGACGACGAAAAAATCACCTTCCTCAGATCCATCGCGCGGCGGATCAAGAGGGTTGGTGTGTCGTTGCTCACTATCTATTTTGTAGCAAACTTCGCATATTCTAAAAGGGCAATCTACTTATATTGCTGCAAGCGACAGCATTATGGTACGAATCAACCCTAGATTGGATAAACCTAACTGGCCCCTTGCTTGCTGAGCGCTGAGTGCTCCGCTCAGTTACTACAATTACTCACGACTTGGTTGCGTAACAGTATCAAGCTTGCGGCAAAGCTTTTAGCGGTATTGCGCTCGGTTGCGTCAAGGGCATCGTCTAGAGCTTTTGACTGCGATTCAATGATACGTCGCGAGATTTGCTCAAGCGCATTGGATACACCTCCCGCCTCTTTGATCATTTCTCGGAGATTAAACGCAACGTCTTGGCCCGAGGCCGATTTCACCATCACCTGTTGCGGGCAATTGGGGTTACTTCCCAGCGCGTCTCTGCCTGTCCCTGTCGCGGGTGCTATGGCAGACTTCGATGCAGTGACACGCCCAACCGTCGTTGATACTTGTGAATTAACACGGACTGTCGCTTGCACATTGATCGGACAGGGTATGTGCGTGGTCACTCGCTTACCAACTACTGTCACGGTGTAACTACCTTCTTTCGCATAGGTATGTTCCAAGCGCTTGGGAAAAGGCAGACTTTTCTCAACTTTCACATCTGCACCATTCCCGTCACCATATTCAATCCGAAATCCACACCACGATTCAACCGAATCACCTGTCCCGGTAACGACCACCGATACCGCATCCCCCAGAGCCACGGGCTGATTGGTAGAAATCGCCGCCTGAACTTGTGCATACGCCGAATATGAACACATGCTAAAAAAAGATACAGCCACCAGCAGCCGCTGTGTATCAGTCATCGAATTCATTTTGACAATCCTTTGCATTCTGAATGGTTTGTAAACTGCAAGGTAGTGCATTGTTTAATCAAACATGCGCTCTGAGCCGCTAGAGGCAGCCCAGCGCACATGCGCTTTGGAGAGTCAGTTCCGCCCAAAAGCGCCGACAAATCGGTTGTGCCTTGCACAGGTGTCGGGTTGTTTGTTGAGCTTGAATTCGCATTTGGCCTGTTCGCAGAGCCATTGAGAGCATCCAAGCTGCTGACCGTCGGCACTGGCGCCGAGGTGGCAGCACCTGGCGTGCTGTAGCCTGGAGGAATTGGTGGAGATATAGACCTTGGTACATACCCACCCGACGCGTTGCTTGTAGGCACTTGCGAAGAGGCGATCGGGCTTGAGGCACCAGCCACAACAGCTGCGTTGTTAGGCATGGCACTATTGGCCTGAGCCATAGCGCGGTCGAACTCGCCGAGCACTCGGTTTGCTACTGAGCCCACCCCAGAAATAGCATCGTTGCCAACTTGCGAGATGAATTTGCCTTCCTCGCCAAAGCGGGCCTCTTGAATCTGCGAATTTGACTTCGTTGCAGCAGCTACTGCGACATTCATGCGCTCACTAGAGTCACCACGGGGATTAAGAACGCGATCCAGCGCGTTGCGACGAGCGTCGTTGCTCGCTTCAACTGCATATTCCGCAGCTTTAACGGGTAATTGACTTGGGTCGCTTGCAACTTCTTTGGCATCTTTGCGGTAGCTATTGATTTCAACCGAGTTCTTCGCTACCTCAATCGCTGTCCGAACAGGCGCAGAAATTGCCACGGGATCAGATGGTCTAACAGTCACACTGGGCTGCGTGTTTTGACGGGTTAAGTTCGCCAGTTGTTGCTGCGCGACAGCCAACTGCTGTCTTTGACTTTCTGCGACTTGCTGGCGCAGCGCTTCTTGCTGGCGCTGCAAATCTTGTTGGCGTAGTTGTTCTTGCTGTCGCTGGCGCATATCTGCGGCTTGACGCTGTCTTTCGGCATCTGCCTGTATTTGCTGCTGGCGCTGGGTGGACTCGCGTTGCACACGCTCTTGTTCGGCCTCGGCTTGACGTTGGCGTGATTCCGACTCTCGCGCAGCGTCTTGTTGGCGGCGTTGTTGCTCACGCGCAGTACGTTGCTGCTGCTCTAATTGCTGCTTTTCTTGCGCGACGCGCTGCTCGTTTGCGCGTGCGGTGGTGCGGCATTGCATATTGAGCGAGTGTCGCTGCTGTTGGAACGCATCGTGATCACGTTTAACATTCTCCATTGCGGCTCTAACCTCACCGATTTGCCGATCGTACGGAGCCAAGCACACATAAAAGTCTCTTCCCCCAGGGCAATTTGGGCGAGTCCGCTGAATTGCCTTGGACTGTTCATAAAGTCGATCCCAATTTGCCCACTTTTCCCTACCAATCGCTTTCATTTGTTCATCAAATGACTCGCACTCACTGACCGTTTGCGGATTGTTAGGCACTCTCACATTAGCCCAAGCCAAATCGCAAAATACGAAAATAACTTGGAAAAAAATTACTGTAATCGTTAATTTTTTCATTTGCAAATCACCATACCAAAAGTATTGAATCCTCGTAGGAATCAACTTGCATGTCAAGAATTCGCCAGCGAGTTGCACCATTGTGCTCTTAGCATGAACCGCTCACTTACCCTAAAAATCACTAGCTCACTGTAATTTCAGCCGTTGACTTAGAAAAGAATACCATAGTAACCAACCCAACGAATATAGGAGCGATTCGCCCAAAGAGCTTGTAAATTGTGACGGCGACAACTCTTTCTTTCAGCGCCGGGGTGGGATGCTGGGTACGGAGGTCTTCTCAGTCGGGCGCAGCCAGCAAACCCATGAGGGCTACAAAAGATGGAAACTCGGGCTGTGCGGCACAGCATGCTTTAAAGAAGACATCTAGGTGCAGCGTCACACCTCGGTGCAGGTACGCGGTTAAGTGCGAAACGCGAGGCGAACGGATGCAAGTGATGCAGTTAAGGCTCACCAACCCAACATCAACCTCAGCGGCAAATACAC
>JANMDE010000475.1:0-3289 GCA_031376105.1 Variovorax sp.
GGCATGAGCCAGTATTCGCGCAACGAGCGCAACGCTAATGCGGGCATCGTGGTGGGGATTGAACCGTCGGATTTTGATTTTGACGCGCTTGGTAAGCCGCTCGTAGCAGAAAAACAGCGTGGCCAAGTGTTAGCTGGCATGCGGTTTCAACGCGCTTTGGAAAGTGGCGCATACCGGCTCGGCGGCGAAAACTACAACGCGCCCGGCCAGCGTGTGGGCGATTTTTTGCGCAATATTGTCAGTCCGCAGCTGGGCGAGGTGATCCCAAGCTACAAGCCGGGTGTAGAGCTAACGAATTTAGGCGATGAGAAAGCGCCTGCGCTGCCGATGTATGCGATTGGCGCGATCCGTGAGGCGATTCCTGCTTTTGCTCAGCAGATCGCGAACTTTGACTTATACGATGCCATGCTCACTGGTGTGGAGACACGCACCTCTGCACCGATTCGCATCAAGCGCTACGAGCCGCGGCTAGAAGGTGGCCGCAGGCCCGATGGAAAGCAGCATGATGAACATCCGCTTCGCTACCAATCCATCAACACGGGTGGCTTGTATCCGGCAGGCGAGGGCGCAGGCTATGCGGGCGGCATCATGAGCGCGGCGATTGATGGCTTGAAGGTGGCGGAGACGGTAGCTTTGAATATCGTGGCACAGGTTTGATTTATATGAAAAATCTGCCGATACCCGATATAAAGCCTACATAGTTTGCTATCAAATATATAGTAAATCAAAAACTTCCACTCGCCTGACCCAACTGATGCAGGCGTGCGTAATGGCCGTTCAATGCGATCAGTTGCGCATGCGTGCCGCGCTCCACGATGCGGCCTTCGTGCATCACAACGATATCGTCGGCATGCTCAATCGTGGATAAGCGGTGGGCAATGATGATCGTGGTGCGACCGGCGGTGAGTTTGGCGAGTGCTGCTTTCACGGCTTGCTCTGATTCAGTATCCAGCGCAGAGGTCGCTTCGTCGAGGATGACGATGGGTGCGTTTTTATACAGAGCGCGCGCAATGGCCAAGCGCTGGCGCTGGCCGCCGCTGAAGGTGTTGGCGTTGTGGCCTACCGCCGTGTGAATGCCTTGTGGCAGGCTGCGCACAAAATCTCCCAGATGCGCAGCTTCAAGCGCTTGCAACACGCGAGCTTCATCGGTTTGCTCGCCCAGGCTCACATTGCCTGCCACCGTGTCGCTGAACATCACCACATCTTGACTCACGAAAGAAAACTGCTGGCGTAGCGCATCCATTTGCCATTCGCGCAAATCCACACCACCGAGCAAAATGCGGCCAGCGCTTGCATCCACAAAGCGCGGCAGCAGATTGACCAAAGTTGTCTTGCCCGAGCCCGAGCTACCCACCAGCGCCATCGTGCGGCCCGGTGCCATTTGAAGATCAATGCCTGCCAGGGCTGGCTTTTCTGCGCTGGCATACGTCAAATGCACATTTTCAAAGGCGAGGGGCAGCGGGGTATCTAAACCAGCAGGGGGCCGGTACGCACCGCTGATTTCTTGCGGCGTTTGTTCGAGTAAATCCAAGCCACGCTCCAATGCGGTGAGCCCGCGCGTGAGCGTGCCGGCGGTTTCGGAAAGCGCTCGCAGCGGGGTGATGAGCAAAAGCATGGCCGTGACGAAAGCCACAAAGCCGCCCACGCTGGTGCCGCTGCTGGCGGTTTGCCAGAGTGCGGCTGTGATCACGGCTGAGAGCGCCACGGCGGCCAGAATTTGTGTGATGGGCATCACGGCGGCAGAAGCGATGGTTGACTTCACAGCCAAACGGCGCAGGCCATGCGCTAAATCGCTAAACCGCCGCTGCTGCGCTTCTTGCGCCTGATGCAAGCGCACAGTGCGCCAAGCCAAGACGTTTTCTTCCACCACATAGGCCAGTGCATCAGTGGCGCTTTGACTTTGCTTGGTGAGCTTGTGTAGGCGCTTGGAGAGGATTTGAATCGTCCAAGCCATCGCCGGGCCCACAGAGAAGACGATCAGCGTGAGCTGCCAATTCAGATAGAGCAAATAGGCCAGTAGCGCCACGACAGCGAGCAGATTCTTAGTCAGAGTCAACAAAGAGTTGATCACAAAAGTCGCACCAGTTTGTACCTCATAGACGATGGTATTGACCAAGCTGCTGGCGGTCTGGCGTGTGTAGAGGCTGGGATGCGCTTTGTGCAAAATGGCAAACTGCGCTGCGCCAAGTTTTTCCACGATGCCATAGGCCAAGGCGCTCGTGCCGTATTTGGCCACGAAGGTGGAGAGGCCGCGCACCGCAAACAAACTGATCAGCGCGACAGGCACGATCCACAGCGGCAAGCGATTGTCGCCAAAGCCGCGATCCAGCAGCGGTTTCATCAGCGCGGGCACCAGCGGTTCGGTGATCGCGGTGATGATCACAGCGATCAAAATCAAGGCCAGATAGGGCGCGCTGCCATCAGAAAATGGGCGCAATCGGCGCAACACAGCCAGCAAGCGGCTGCCCCCCAGCGTGGGCTTCGTGGCGGCAGTTGTTGAGTCGGGAGCAGCGCTGTCACTCATAAAGTTGTAGCAAAAACAAGTGATTTACCAATGTTTGGAAACGATTTTTGAAAGAAATACTGCAAGCAAGATCGCCCGGGAGCGGAACCTATGCGGTACGATTATCGTCTGAGTCAACAACCAATCTCATCTATGCACTTGCCCAACCTTACTTGCATGCTTTCTCATTGCGCTATTTCCCGCCGCACCAGCCTGCAAAGCGCTTTGCTGATGGCGAGCGCCTCGCCTTTGGCTGCGCTGGCGCAATTTCGGGTGGAAATTTCGGGCGTGGGCGTGACGCAATTGCCGATTGCTGTGATGGCATTTCGCGGCGATGATGCTGCGCCGCAAAAAGTCGGCGCCATCGTACAGGCTGATTTAGAGCGCAGCGGACAGTTTAAGCAGATTGATCCGGGCACCGCCAATTTGGATGAGAGCGGCCGCCCAGACATGAGCCCGCTGCGCCAGCGCGGGGCAGACCATTTGGTGGTGGGCAGCACCAGCCGCTTGGCCGATGGGCGGTTTGATGTGCGCTTTCGGCTCTGGGATGTGGTTAGGGGTCAAGATTTGGGTGCGCAAAGTTTTGCGGTGCCCTCCGGTGATTTGCGTTTGGCTGCGCACCGTATTTCAGATTTCATTTACGAAAAGCTCACCGGCGAGAAGGGTGTGTTTTCCAGCCGAATTGCTTACGTGACGAAGGCTGGACAAGGCAATGCCGAGCGGCATAACCTGTGGATTGCTGATTCGGATGGCGAAGGTGCGCAAAGCGCCTTGGCTTCGCCAGAG
>JANMDE010000494.1:0-20222 GCA_031376105.1 Variovorax sp.
GTAGCTTGACACCAAGCCACCCGCACCACCGCCGATCACGATCAAGTTGCGGTCAAAGCTTTTTGGTTTGACGTGATTCCACTTTGCATACACCTTGCGCTTCTTGATGGTTTCGATGATCTTTTTCGCAATGATCGGGAAGATACCGAGCAAGACAAACGAGCCCAACAAGCCCGGAGAAAGAATACCTTTGAGGGAATCAATTTTTGCCAGTTCGGTACCTGCGTTGACAAAAACGATGGTGCCCAGAAACATACCCAGTTGGCTGACCCAGTAAAAAGTCCAGGTCTTCATCTTGGTCAAACCCATCAGCAGATTGATCACGAAGAAGGGCACGAGCGGCACCAGGCGCAGTGTGAACAAATAAAACGCGCCTTCTTTTTCTACGCCTTTGTTGATCTCGCTCATACGAGCGCCAAACTTCTTCTGCACAGATTCGCCCAAAGCAAAACGGGCGGCTAGGAAGGCGAGCGTAGCGCCAATGGTCGAGGCAAACGAGACGATGATCGTACCCATCACGAGGCCGAAAATTGCACCGCCCGCCAGTGTCAGGATAGCAGCGCCCGGCAAAGAGAGCGCTGTCACGGCGATATACAAAGCCAAGAAACCGCCAATCACCTGGGCCGGTTTTTCTTTGTACAGATCACCAAACTGAGCCTGGCTTTGCTTGATGAAATCGAGCGTGAAGAATCTGCCCAGATCCAACGCAAAGAAGGCGATCAGCGCGGCAACAATGCCGACGATCAGGAGTAGTTTGCTTTTGTTCATAAATCCTCGTTGTTGTGAGTTACGCATCAGAGCGCAATTTGGATGCAAGGATGTGTCTGTGTGACGAGTCCAGTTCTTACTAAATCTAGTCTAACAGTGTGACATATTCACGCGAAGACTTCATTTTTTGAGCGTCTGATACCCACCCACGATGCGTGTGAAGGTGGTGATGGCGCAAATGAAGGCGAAGGCGTAGGCTAATGGTGCAAACCAGCGAGGCCAGATGCACATAGCGATGAAAAAAAGCAAAGTTTCCGTCGCTTCGGCTAAACCGCCAAGAAAGTAAAAGGATTTATCGGGATACTCGATGCTGGTGATGCCGTGTTTGGCAGCCAAGGCAGCAAAGGCTAGGAAGCTGGATGTGGTGCCGACGAACGCCGTGAGCAATACGGCTGCAGGCAGGGCGTTGGGCTTGGGCGCGGCGAAGGCAAAGGCGAGCACGATACCTGCGTAAAACAAAAAATCCAGTGCAATATCAAGAAAACCCCCGGAGTCTGTGGCCTCGGTCAGCCGCGCCACAGCGCCGTCGAGTGCATCACAAAGTCTAGAGATGAGTATGAGGATGGCCGCTGCAAAATATGCGTGGATTGCTATGCAAATCATAGCGATGATACCGATGCCAAAGGCAGCTAAAGTCACATGATCTGCGCGAATGCCGCGCCGCACCAAGGCGCGGGCGATGGCCTCCACAGCGGGGCGGATCAAAGGGGTGATGTGACGATCAAGCATGGTTTGTATGAGTCGAGTCTAGGTACTCAGTCAAAGTACTCAGTCAGAGTATTTGGGCAAGCCCTCGATAGAATGCGCCGATGTTACAGACAAATGCCACCTCCACCGAGCAACTTCAACGACTTCAAGATATCTTAGACCGTATTGCCGAGCAGGTTCATGGGCTCTATGGGCAAGGCAAAGTGGCCTCCTATATTCCTGCTCTTGCACAGGTCTCGCCGTGTCAGTTTGGCATGGCGATTGCGTTGGTCGATGGCAGATGTGTGTCGACAGGGAATGCGCATACGCCTTTTTCTATCCAGAGTATTTCAAAGCTGTTTACCTTTGTGCTGGCGCTGAAGCTGCTTGGCGATGATGTGTGGCAGCGTTTGGGGCGCGAGCCTTCTGGCGCGGCGTTTAACTCAATGGTGCAGCTAGAAACGGAAAAGGGGATTCCGCGCAACCCATTCATCAACGCTGGTGCATTGGTGATCACAGACATGCTCACCACAAGATACGCGCATTTGGATATTGCACTTTTGGGCGCTCTTCGCCGTTTGAGCGACAGCCCTGATTTGAATTGGGACATGCAAACCGCCAAATCTGAGCGTGACACTGCGGATCGGAATATGGCCATGGCCTATTTCATGAAGAGCTATGGGAATTTTGTGAATCCACCAGAGCTGGTGTTAGACAACTATTGCCGCCAATGTGCGATTGAAATGAGCTGCGCTCAGTTGGCACAAGCCACCATGTTTTTAGCTAATGGTGGCTTGGACATTGCTGGCCAAGGCGCTTTGAGCCAGCAACATTCAGGTGAGCAATTTTTAAGCGCCGATGCTGCTCGCCGCGTTAATGCATTGCTGCTCACCTGCGGCGCATACGATGCAGCCGGCGACTTTGCCTACCGTATTGGGCTACCCGTTAAAACAGGCGTTGGCGGCGGCATTGTGGCCATCGTGCCCGGTGTGGGCACCGTGGCGGTGTGGGGGCCAGAGCTAGATACCAAAGGCAACTCGGTGCTGGGCGCATTTGCACTGGAGCAATTGGTGCAAAAAACGGGGTGGAGTCACGACTAGTTTGATCTGAGCTATTGCGCTGGTGTAACGCCAGTGAAAGAGGCGAAATCAATCACCTTTGATGCGTCAGCGATATCTGCCGCATCATGCGTCACGAGCAAGGTAGGCAATTGCAAGCGGCGCACGTGCGCAAAGACGAATTGGCGAAATTGCTCGCGCAGCGCGACATCGAGCTTAGAGAAAGGCTCATCCAGCAGCAAGGCCTGCGGTTCGCTCAGCAGGGTGCGCATGAGCGAGACGCGGGCGCGTTGCCCGCCTGAGAGCGTGAGCGGGTTGCGTTGGGCCATCTCTTCAAAGCCGAGCTCGGCCAAGGCGGCATCGGTTTGCATTGCGCGCTTGGCGGATGTGCCTGGCGACGCGGCAAAGAGCAGATTTTCGCGCACGCTCATGTGGGCGAAAAGCAAATCGTCTTGAAACAAGAGGCCAATGCGGCGCTGGCTGGTGGGCAGCTGATCCACGCGCCGCCCGGCCAGTTCCACATGGATATCCGCTTGCAGGCCGGGCAGCGGCAGCCCAGCTATCGCAGCCAGCAAGCTGGATTTGCCGCAGCCGCTCGGGCCCATCAGCGTGGTGATGCTGCCAGTGGGGCAATCAAGCACCAAGCCTTGCACCAGCACACGCTGAGCGGAGCCTGCGCCCACGCTCAATTGCTTCACATCAATTTTCATGGCTTGAAGTGTAGAGCTTTGATGTTGGCGACCGGCCAGCTGCGGGGCTTGCCCAGCCAAGCAGCCAAGCCAAACGCCAGCGCGGGCAGCAGCCATTGCAGCCAAGCAAAGGCTGCAACGAGCGAGCGCTGGCCGCCGGAGGCGAGCGTCACAGCCTCAGTGGTGACGGTCACGATACGCCCCTCGCCAATGTAGAGCGTTGGTAAAAACTGCGCTACGCTCACCGCAAAACCCACCGCCGCTGTGCTCCACAGGCTTTGCCGCAGCAACGGCCATTTCACTTGGCTTAAAAATGCCCAGCGGCTTTTCCCCAAAGTCGCCGCGAGATGCGCATAGCGCGCATCAAATCCGAGATACGCCGGGCTGAGCGCGATCAGCGTGTATGGCAATACAGCCAGCAGATGCGCTAGCAGCACCCCCGACCAAGAGCCCGTGAGCCCACCCACGAGCGCGAGGCGATGGATACCCACCACCCAGAGCACACCGGGCAACAGCAAAGGCAAATACAGCAATCGGCGCAAGGCGGCATCCCACTTCAGCGGACTCAGCTCCAGCCAAACCACCGCCCAAATCAGCGCGAGCGCAGAGCTGCTGGCCGCAAGCAAAGCCGTCATCCAAACACTCCGGCCGCTACCCATCACCGAGCCCCAAGCTTCCCAACTCAAACTTTGCGGCAGCAGTGCAGGAAAAGGCCAGACTCCCGCCACACTGCCTGCAGCCAAAGCCAACAAGACGCCGGCATACAGCGACACGACAAAACCCCAAGCGATGCGGCCTGCATTCCAAGGCTTCGGCAGGGCTTCATTGCTGCGCTGACCCGTTTGCCTTTGGACCCATAAACCGAGAAGAAGTTTTGAAAACTTCTCACGCAGCCAGATCAGCGCGGCAGCCAGTGCCACCAAAGCCGTCAGCAACCAACCCGCCGCTGCACCCACCGCATTTGTCGCTTCATCGCTGTCTTGCAGCCATTGCCAAGCGCGTACCGAAAGCGTGGCCGGGCTGCCTGGCCCAGCAATCAAAGCGGCATCGACTACCGTGAGGCTGTAGGCCAACACTGCCAACAGAGGCCAAAGCATTCGCGCTGACAGCTGAGGCCAGAGTACGCGCCAGAAGGATTGATCTGCGCTGTAGCCCAGTGTCTGCGCCGCCCAAGCCTCGCGCTGCCAGCGTGCGCCGGTGTCGTCACGCTGCAACTGCGTGGCGGCGGCCCAGAGCAAAAACGGCACTTCTTTGAGCAACAACATGGCAATCAGGCCGAGGCCAAACGTGTCTTGCGAAGTGGCGATCTGCGGCGGTAGCGTGAAGCCGGTTAGCCAAGGCGAAATAGCTCGGAAAATCCAACCACTGGGTGCGATCAAAAACACCAACCCCACAGCAAAAGCGGCATGTGGTGTGGCGAGCAAAGGCGAGAGACTGCGCACCAGCTTGTTCCACCAAGGCTTGCCAAACGCTTGCGAGAGCAGCCAAGCGCTAAGCCACCAAGCCAGCAGGCTCGATGCCAAGCCTGTCCACAGCGTTATGCCAACTGCGCCTAGCAGGCCAGGCGCTTCCCAGAGCGTATTCCAAGCATCAAATCGACTTGCAGCCTTTATAGAATATGCACACGATGCTATTAAAAAAATAGCAATTGGCGCGGCCAACGTGGCACTGGCGAGGCGCGATGAGAAGTAAACAGAAGCAGTCATCGAGCCACATTAAGCGCAGTTAAGCCCCATACCGCTTCAGCCATTCTTTCTCCATCGGATCGACCCAGCTTCCATGCGGCTCGGGGATCACTGGCGCGAAGCGCTCGACTTGGCCGGGGGCTTTTGCAGCATTGAAAAGCGCAGCATCTTGTGCATTCATCTTTGCGGGGGCAAGCACGGTGGGATCTCCCCAAATCTTGATATCGCCTTTACGTGCTTGCGCGGCTGGCGAAAGCAGGAAGTTGGCCACGAGTTGCGCGCCCTCCTTGGCCTTGCTGTTAAACGGAATCGCCAAAAAATGTGTATTCCCAATCGTGCCACTGTCAAACTGATAGCTGGCCACGCTTGCGGGCAGTCGACCTGCGGCGATTTCGTTAGCAGCTTCGTTGGGGTTGAAAGTGAAAGCCAATTGAAGCTCGCCGTCCGTCATCATCTGGCGCACGGCTGCTGGGTTGGCTGGAAATTGCTTGCCATTGCGCCACAAATGTGGGTGCAGGGCATCGAGGTGTTTCCACAGCGGCTCGGCAATTTTGGTAAATGCTGTTGCGTCAAATGGCTTATAGAAAGCGGCGCGGTCTGCGGCGGGCGTGAGATCCATCAGCGTTTGCTTGAGGAAGGTGGTGCCGAGAAACTGTGGTGGCTTCGGATAGGTCACGCGGCCGGGATTGGCCTTTGCAAAGTCGAGCAAGGCGACTGTAGAGCGTGGAGGATTGGGCGTTTTGGCGCGGTCTGCAAAAAACGTCAGCTGCGCCATGCCCCAAGGTGCTTCCAAGCCTTGCACAGGTTCGGCAAAATCAATGCGCGTGGTGGGTTTGCCTTCTACGTCCACAAAGCGGAAGCTGGGCAAGCTTTCCGCCCAGGGGCCGAAGAGCATGGCCTCGCGTTTCATCGCGAGGAAATTTTCGCCGTTAATCCAAACCAAATCGATGGAGCCATCGGCATTTCGGCCAGCTGCTTTTTCAGTGCGCACGCGCTTGACGGCTTCCACCGTGTCAGTGAGTTTGACGTGTTCTAGCTTGATACCAAAGTCTTTCATCACTTGCTCGCCCGCCCAAGCCAGGTAGGCGTTGATGCGCTCGCTGCCGCCCCAAGCGTTGAACACAACGGTTTGGCCCCGCGCTTTCTTTTCGATCTCGCCCCAGTTGGATTGGCTCATGCTGAGCTGAGAAAGCGGTAGCAGAGCGGCGCCAAAAAGTGTGTTGCGGGAAAATTGGCGACGATTCAAGGTCATGGTGAGTCAGATCCGAAGTTAAAAAGTTGGTCACAGAAGCTAGCTAGTCGTATCAACAGGCCGCCATCTTACGCGTTGGTTTTAGCCAAACAGGAAAAAAGATCGTTAAAAATAGCATCGCGCTGCACCGCATAGGCTTCGCGCATCGGATGCGCATTCTGCCGCTTTTGCCAGCGCAGATCTGCGGCCAAAGTCGGGGTTGGCACCCCATCGCTAGACACCCAATCTGGGTTGAGCAGCCACGCGATGTTGATCAAATCCCAGATCACCCAGCTATGCGCGGAAGCAGCAGGGCGGCCCGTGATGGCCCAAAGCGGGTTGTCGGCAAACAATTCATACAAATAACGCCCAATAGCGCCATGTGGTTTCACATAGCGCTCCACCTCGGCCAAAGACAATCGCAGCTGCGCTCCCACGTGATATCCCGGCAAATAAACCAAGGGCACGCCGCTGTCATACAGCCATTGGCTTGCCAACACATCTTGCTCTAGGTTGAAAGACTGGTTCACATGTGGCGCATGCGAAGGGAAGGCGCTCGTCCAGACCACCACAATCTTGTGCATGATCTCTGGCGCGAGCAGCATGGCGCTGGCCACATTGGTGGCGCAGCCTAGGGCAACGACATACAGCGGCTCGTCTTGCGGCATGCTCAGGGCTGTGGCAATCATATGCTCGGTGGCCTCGCTTTGAATCGGCTGCGACAGTGACGTGAGATAGGCGGGGCTGCCCTTGCAGGGTTGAGGCGCATTGGGTTGACCAAGCAATGCTTGCACCTTCAAGATTTCATCAAAACTGCGCGCCATGCCCACGCTGGGCGGATTGAATGGCGCAGCATCTTGACTGGCTTGGGGATACAAAGCACGCCGATGCGCAAAGGAAAACGGCGTAGCGTAGATACCGCGAACCTTCAGCCGATCGGGGCGAAGCAAAGCCCACGCCAAGGCAAACTGATCGTCAATCTCGTTGGCTGCATCGGTGTCAATCACCAGTTGCACCGAGCCGCTAGGCAAACGCAGGCGCTGCGCATATTTTTCTGCACTCATCGCAGGATAGATCGGTTGGGGTCCACTCATGGCTTGTCTTTCATGTTTTGATGCCTTGTAAGCGCTGCCAGTGTTCTAAATCAGAGGGTTCGTCGATGTCCCAAAGCGTGGGCAGCAAGGCCACGCTTGCACCCGCTTGCGCCAGGCGTTCTTGCGTTTGCAAGAATACGCGGGGCGTGCTCCATTGGATGTTTTCGAAGACCTGCGGAATCAATTTTCTCAATCCCAGCAACACATAGCCGCCATCTTCAGCGGGAATCAGGCAGGCATCATGCGTCTGGAGGCTGCGAGCGGCTTCCTGCAGATGCCCCGGTGCCAAGACTGCGCAGTCTGTGCCGATGATGAGCAGCGGTAGTGCTTCTTTCTGAGCGAAGTGTTCCTCGGCGCAGCGGTACATCCGCACACCCAGATCGCCCTCAGGCTGAGATTGACACTGAATTTGCAGATGATTTTGTATCGCACGAAAATGGCGATGCTGCGCACCAGGCGCACACCAGAGCGTGATAGCGCCCGAATCGGCTTGCTGGGCAGTATGCAGGCTTTGCGCGATGAATTGCCGCTGCAACCGCGCCGCTCCGGCCGCACCTAGGGCGGGTATCAATCGCGTTTTGGCCAAACCCGCCACCGGCGCTTTAGCCAAAATCGCTAATGCTGCGGGCGCAGATTGCGGTGCAGAGCGATAGCCATAGGCCAGAGCCAGATCCGCAGGCTTTGCACCCAAAAAATAAGCCAAGCGAAGCCGCCACATCATAAATATCGTGCGCCAAACGCCGCCTTGCTGCCACTTGCGTGCAGAGGTACGCACGCACTGGCGCAGGCACGCAGGGCGAGATTGCATGCGAAGGCGTTTTGACAATTCAATGTCTTCCATCAGCGCTTGATCTGGAAAACCGCCCGCTGCATGAAACTGCTCTGCGCGAACAAACATCGCTTGATCCCCAGTAGCGATACCGCTCAAACGCGAACGCCCATTCATCATGGTCTCTATCATGCGAAATCGCCAACCAGGTGCATCCAATTGCACATCAAATCTTCCCCAATGCCGCTCTCGCAGCGCTTGTCCGATAGCGGCTAATGCATCTGGAGGCAGCTGCGTATCAGCATGCAGAAAGAGCAAGGCATCGGCTTGGCTAAAAGCAGTGTCTGCTGCGCCGGTATTCATTTGCTGAGCTCGCCCCGGCGGGCTGGAAATAAGCCGATCAACCCAAGGCTGCGCACGCGCCCAGCTCTCATCCATGCTGCCGCCATCCACCACCACCAGCTCAGCACCTTGCGCACGCAAGGCCTGCAACGCCTTGAGACGTGGTGTCAACATAGCGCCCTCATTCAAAACTGGCACCACAATTCTGAGCGCAAAGTGGCGAGCGGGCATGGCTTAGGAAGATGGAGTGCTCATGCGGTGTTCGAGCGCATCGAATTCTGCGCAGACCCAAGCAACGCCCTCGTTGCTCAAATAATGATCAACCCGTTCGCGCACATGGCTCGCTAATGCAGGATCAAGATTTTGCGCAGACCAATCTTCGCCATCTTGCGCCGTTGCGGATTCAGCGCGCGAGGCCACACGCCATTTGGCGCACCACGTGACAGACCACAACCACATCGCTCTGCGCAGCGGCATATGCCAGCGCTTCGCATCACTCGCTAGCGCTTCGTCTACCTGAGCGCCCCAAGCGCCGTACGTGGCCAACACATCATCGGGTTGCAGGATGGTTTGCGAATCTGTGTCCCAAGTGGTGGAGGTGTAGAGCGTGGCATGCGCCAAATCAAAGCCGGGATAGCTGTAGCGGCATTTCTCCAGATCCACCAGATAAGCCTTTTCGTGGCCTGCCGCCTCAGGTGTGATCACGAAATTACCGGGGTGGCCGTCAAAAGCAATCAGGCGCTTGAGTGGGCGAGCGCGGCCCTGACAAAGCTCGCGAAAGCGTTCCAACTCGGCATGGATGCGCATCGCCGCTTGAGGCGCGAGGGCGGCTTGCGGCAAATACGCAGCTTGGATAGTCACTTCATCCCACATGGCTTGCAACGGATCTGCTGCATGCAACAAAGGAGCGCAGTGTTCTTCGTGGGGCAGCGCAATGCGATGCAAGGCGGCCATGCTGCGCGCCATCAGAGGCAAATCTTGTGGCAGTTGCGCTGAGCGGCCGATGATTTCTTCCACGATCAAGGCACCGCGCGGCAGGCTAGAGCAGGGCTCAAGCACGTGGATGCATTGCGGCGCATGCCCTGCGGGGCTGGCTCGGTCAAAGCAGGCATGCTGGTAGATCAAGTTGTCAAATGCGCCGAGTTGCATTTGGCTTTGCTTAGGGATACGAGCCAGCCAGCCCGTGCCCAGCAGGCGCACGTGGTCGTGCGCGAGGCCTTTGGCTTTGAGCGGCTCCATCTGCAGATTGGTCCACGCTGCCCCCTGCGGCCATTGCTGGATCAGCGCGTCGCGCAGCGCTTCTAAAAGGCGGTTTCCATTCAGGCTCATTGGATTGCAGCCGCGGCTTGATAAAGGTGGATTGAAAAACCAGTTTGCATACGTTGGTGTGTCGGCGGAAGCATGGTGTTTATTACAGGCTTTAGCTGATCAAGGCTTGTGCAAACTCGTTAGCATCAAAAGTCTCTAAATCTTCCAACTTTTCGCCCACGCCAATGAAATAAACCGCGACGGGCTTGATTTCAGGCTGCTTGGCCGCCCGCTCGCGTGCCCAGAGCGCAATTGCGGCCAACACGCCGCCTTTGGCTGTGCCGTCAAGCTTGGTGATGATGAGACCCGTCAGCTTAAGGGATTGATCGAAAGCCTTGACTTGGGCGAGGGCGTTTTGGCCCGTGTTACCGTCGATCACCAGCAAGGTTTCATGCGGCGCTGTGCCGTCGGCTTTAGAAATCACGCGTTTGATTTTGGCGATTTCTTCCATCAAATGCAGCTGCGTGGGCAAGCGGCCGGCGGTGTCGACCATCACCACATCGCGCTGCCGAGCTTTCCCAGCCGTCACAGCATCAAAGGCCACAGCTGCGGGGTCGGCATTGTCTTGGCTGATGATTTCCACGTTGTTTCTGGTCGCCCAGACTGCCAATTGCTCCTTCGCGGCGGCGCGGAAGGTGTCAGCGGCTGCTAGCAATACGCTCGCGCCTTGGCCGCTGAGATGCCAGGTGAGTTTGCCAATGGAAGTCGTCTTGCCAGCGCCGTTCACGCCAGCGATCATCATCACCGTGGGCTTGTGTTCGCCTACAGAGAGGGCTTTTTGCAGGGGGGCGAGCAAATCCGCCAGCGCCTCGGCCAGCAGGGCTTTCACCGCGCTCGGCTCGGTGGCTTTGGCATCTTTGACGCGGCGCTTCAGATCAGCCAGCAGATGATTCGTGGCCGCCACGCCCGCATCGCTCATCAATAGCGCGGCTTCCAGCTCCTCGTAAAGCGCATCATCGATCCGCGTGCCGGTGAACACCGTGGCAATCGAGCTGCCGGTTTTGCGCAGGCCGTTTTTGAGCTTGTCCATCCAGCTGCGGCGCTCTGTGCTGGGGGCGACTGGGGGTGCGGGTGCAGCGTCTGGGGAGCTGCTACCTAAGGGTTTTAGAGGGTTTGCCGTTATAGAATCTGCATAGTTTGCTACTGAATTGATAGCGACTGGTGCGACCCATTCAGGCGCTGTGAGAGGCGAAACTTCAACGGGTTTTTTCTTGAAAAACGAAAACATGGAGACTTTCTACAATCACTTGATTCTATGAAGATTTCTAAACCCGCAAAAACTTCCCTCACGCCCGCCAAAGGCAGCGCTGGCTCAGCTCCGCGCACCAGCGGCGCAGGCGAAGTCCGCATCATCGGCGGTCAGTGGAAACGCAGCAAACTCAGCGTCTTAAGCCGCCCCGGCCTGCGCCCCACGCCCGACCGCGTGCGCGAAACCGTCTTCAACTGGCTCGGCCAAGATTTAACTGGCCTGCGCTGCGTTGATGCCTTCGCTGGTTCAGGCGCTTTAGGGTTTGAGGCTGCCTCGCGCGGCGCACAAGACGTGCTTCTCATCGAGCAAGACACGCAACTCGTCGCCAACCTGCAATCCAACAAAACCCGCCTCAAAGCCGACAATCTGCGTATCCAGCGCGGCGACGGCATTGCTATTCTGCGCAGCCTCGCAGTAGCCAGCGTAGACGTGATCTTCTTAGATCCTCCCTTCGATTCAGGCCTGTTTTCAGAAGCAATTCAAGCTGCAGCCCTTGTAGTATCAAAACAGGGCGCTATCTATTTGGAAGCGCCGGAGAGTTGGGATGATGAGAAACTTGTGACGTTTGGGCTGTCTGTGATCAAGCAAGGGAAGGCTAGCGCAGTACACTTTCATATACTCAGGCCGTCCTAAGGCTATATCATTTAAGGCTCTATGCGCTGGCTTTTCTATTTGCCTTTTGTTGTTTGGGTGGCTGGTTGTACGACACCACCAACGTATGATGCAAACGCGATAGAGTCTTCTGCTCGAGTCACAGCGAAAGTCGTTGTTGGCGCCCGAGAGCAAAAGACCGATGGACCAGTTTACGGGGCGGTTCCAATTGGTAGTGTTGCTGTTCCAATCATCGGTGCGGGTACAAGAACAGCGATTTTGGTGTACGAATATTCGATTATTGATTCTGAAAGAAAGATCACTAAAGTTCGCTCCGAAGCGCCTTTCTTTGAAGTAGGGCAGTGCGTGAAACTGATGACTTCAAATGCCCCGACTTATCCACGTCTGGCATATGGCTCTGAATGCGTCGAATTTTAAAAATCGAGTGCCTTTTTCACCCAACGCAATTAAAAGCATTTCTATGGCTACTACTTTCCAATGAAATTCAAAATGGCCCCCAATTCCCTGTTCGCGGTCTTGCTTCGCAATCCGTGGTGGATCAGCTTTTTGCTAGCTGCTGTGATCAGCGCGCTTTGCGCGGCCTTGTTGCCTGAGGAATATGTGGTGTTTGGGGTCATGGGGACGTTTCCGTTTTTGGTGACAGGTACAGTGGCGCTCAAGCGGCAATGGAACGCGCCTTCTCCAGCAGCGATGGAAGCAGAGCTGAAGCGCTTGGCGGGTCTGTCTTGGCGGGATTTCTCAAACGAGCTGGCGCTGAAGTTTGAAAAGCAAGGCTATGCGGTGGAGCGTTTGAATGACGGGAATGCTGCGAAGAAGGGCAGTGTGGGCGAGGGCGCAGCAGACTTTCGGCTGACTAAGGCGGGGCAAACCACTTTAGTGGCAGCCAAGCGCTACAAAGCAGCCACGCATGGCGTGGAGGCGCTTCAGGCTTTGGTGGCTTCGAAGGAAGCGCAAGGGGCGGACAAGGCGATGTATGTTTGCCTTGGGGCATTGAGCGAGCAGGCTGAGACGTTTGCGCGAGATAACGCGGTGGTGGTGGGGCTGGTGGCCTGAGGGCTTGCGTTGCCATGCTTTTCGGTTAGAAATTAAGGGATTGCCGCCATTTGAATCCCATCATGACCACCACTGTCAAGCTTCCCGATACCCTCGAAGACAGCCAGCGTGTGGGATGAGGTTGCCAAGCAAAAAATGCCGGGCGTGTCAGGGGCCGGGGCATGAATCAGCATGCGCTTTGCATCGCTGCCGTTGGATTTGGAAGATGCTTCCATTGCAGAAGCCGCCAGCCGCCTGAAAATCCGCCATGTTCCCTCGGTAGACAGTGATTTTGATGTCTACCGTGATCCGGCTGGGCAGGCTTTGCTCAATGTGCTTCGCGGTTGAGTATGGATACTCAGAGCTCAAGTAGCCTAGAAAAGTAATGATAAAATTAAGTATTACTTTTGAAGCGCTCACAATTTCATTGCATCATGGCCTACGCCCTCACCACCAAAAGCCAAGTCACGGTGCCCAAAGCAGTGCGGCTGGCTTTAGGCGTGCTGCCGGGGCAGGAGATTGACTATGAGGTCAAGCCCAACGGCCAAGTCATTATGTTTCCGGTGAAAAAGCCAAGCCTGCCCGAAGAAAATCCGTTTTTGAAATGGATCGGCGCAGGCACTTCGGGCATGACGACGGAAGAGATACTCAACGAGACACGCGGCGAGGGCTGGAATCGATGATCTTGGTGGACAGCAGTGTGCTGATCGACCTTCTTGAAAAAACCCCTGAATGGTTTGAATGGTGCTCAGAGCAACTATCGCTTGCCAAGCGGCGTGATAGCCTAGGCATCAACGCTTTGGTCTATGCCGAGATTTCGCGCACCTTCAAAACAGGTGCTTTGCTGGATCAATTTCTCAAAGCGACTGGTATTGCGTATTTGCATATTTCGCCCGCAGCAGCTTTTGAAGCAAGCTTGGCGCATCGCCGCTATCGAGCGGCAGGCGGCGCGGGTGTTGCCACGTTGCCAGACTTTTTCATCGGCGCGCATGCGCGCGCCGAAGGCTATACCCTCATGACGCGAGATGCCAAGCGCATCAGCACTTATTTTCCTGACTTACCTGTCATTTCTCCAAGATGAAATACCTCTCCACCCGTGGCCACGGCGCTAAGCTGGGCTTTTCTGACATTCTTCTCGAAGGCCTCGCGCCTGATGGCGGGCTGTATATGCCTGAGACTTATCCGCAGATCAGCGATTCGGACTTAACGCATCTGCGCAGTGTTTTGCAAACCCAAGGCTATGCATCTCTCGCTTTTGAAATCCTCTCGCTGTATATCGACGATATTCCCGCCGCAGATTTGAGGCGCTTGTGTGAAAAAACGTATACCCAAGAGGTGTATGGCACGAAGGAGATCACGCCTGTGTCTGCCTTGGGCGATACCGGCATGCATCTGCAAGCGCTCTCGAATGGCCCTACGCTCGCTTTCAAAGACATGGCGATGCAGCTACTGGGTAACTTGTTTGAATACGAGCTGGCGCGGCGCGGGCAGGAGCTCAATATTTTGGGAGCGACCAGTGGCGACACGGGCAGCGCAGCAGAATATGCGATGCGCGGCAAAAAAGGCGTGCGCGTTTTTATGCTCAGTCCGCATGAGCGGATGAGCCCGTTTCAGCAGGCGCAGATGTTCAGCTTGATGGATGAGAATATTTTTAATGTTGCTGTGGAAGGCGTGTTTGACGATTGCCAAGACATCGTCAAAGCCGTTTCCAATGATTTGGCTTTTAAGAAGAAATTCAAAATTGGCACGGTAAATTCCATCAACTGGGCGCGGCTCTTGGCGCAAACTGTGTATTACTTTGCGGGCTATTTGTATGCCACGACATCGAATTCGCAAAAGGTCAGCTTCACGGTGCCCAGCGGTAATTTCGGTAATATCTGCGCAGGGCATGTGGCTCGCATGATGGGGCTGCCAATTGACAAGCTCGTTGTTGCGACGAATGAAAACGATGTACTCGATGAGTTTTTCCGCACAGGCGCGTATCGCGTGCGCGGCAGCGCGGATACGCATGAAACTTCCAGCCCATCGATGGATATTTCTAAGGCGAGTAATTTTGAGCGTTTCATTTTTGATCTGCTGGGGCGCGATGGCGCAGCTGTGAAAGATTTGTTCACGACGCAAATCAGCTCAAAGGGTATGTTTGATTTAAGCGGTGATGCGCGCTTTTCGCAAGCAGCGGAAAAGTATGGCTTCTTGAGCGGCAAGAGCACGCATGCGAACCGCCTGCAAACGATTCGTGAGGTGTTCAAAGCGCATGGCATCATGATTGATACGCACACCGCAGATGGCGTGAAAGTGGCGCAAGAGCATGGGAAGGCTGGCGTGCCGATGATTGTGTTGGAGACGGCGCTGCCGATCAAGTTTGCGGCCACGATTGTGGAAGCGCTGGGCCAAGAGCCGCCTCGCCCGGCGAAGTTTGAAGGCATTGAGGCGTTGCCAAAGCGCGTTCAGGTGATGATGCCGGATGCGGCACTTGTGAAAACCTTGATTGAGAAGAACGCCTGAATTTTTCAAGAAAAATCGGCGATTCCCCCTTATAGATATTGCATAGTCTGCTATAAAAAAGAGAGTGATATGAAAGTTGTTGGATTCGCGGGTTACTCAGGGTCGGGCAAAACCACGCTGGTTGAAGGCGTGATTGGTGCGCTCAAGCTGCGGGGTCTGCGCGTCTCGGTGGTTAAGCATGCGCACCATGCCTTTGATATTGATCATGTGGGTAAGGATACGTTTCGTCATCGCGAGGCCGGTGCGTTTGAAGTGGTCGTGGCATCGAGCAAGCGCGTGGCATTGATGCGCGAGTTTGAGGTGGATGCGCAGCTCAATGTGCATCACCTGTTGGCCGAGTTGTATGACGGAGTAGATTGGGTTTTGGTGGAGGGGTTTAAGCAGTCTGATCTTTTAAAAATAGAGATACATCGCCCCGCTGCTGGCAAGCCAGCACTTTATGCAAACGATGACTTCATCGTCGCAATTGCCACCGATGCCCCCGAGCTATTTGAAGGAAAAACGCTGCGCCCGATTTTGGATGTGAACAGCGCCGATGATGTGGCGCAATGGCTGGTAGACAGCAGTGAGCGCTTTGAATACCGTTCTGAGAATTACGTGCAAATGTGAATATGACTGAGCACAAATTCTCCCCGCTACGCTCCTTGGATGAAGCGCTCGCTGAGCTGTTAGCTGCTGTACAGCCCTTGGCGGACAAGGAAACAGTTTCCACCTTTGATGCAGACCGCCGCGTGCTCGTGCAAGATCTGGTGAGCCCACTGGATGTGCCCGGTTTTGACAACAGCCAGATGGATGGCTACGCGATACGCAGCAGCGACGTGGTTGAGGCGGGAGTTGTGTTGCAGGTGACGCAGCGGATTGCTGCGGGGCATTTTGGCAGGCCACTCGAACCTTTGTCTGCTGCGCGGATTTTTACAGGCGCACCGATGCCCCAAGGGGCTGATTGCGTGGTGATGCAAGAGGAATGTACGGCTTTGGATGATGGGCGCGTGCAAGTGAATGCACAGCCCAAAGCGGGGCAATGGCTGCGTTATCGCGGAGAAGATGTGAAGCAGGGTGCAGTGGCGCTACAAAAAGGTGAGCTGCTCGCGCCCGCTGCGCTTGGGCTGGCGGCCAGTTTGGGCATGGACAAGCTCTTGGTGACGCGACGTGCGAAAGTCGCTCTTTTCTCGACCGGCGATGAGCTGGTGATGCCGGGCGATGTGTCGCCGCAATCACTGGCCCCGGGCGCGATTTACAACTCCAATCGTTTTTTCCTTCGCGCCATGCTGCTGCGCGCAGGCTGCGAAGTGACCGATCTAGGCATCGTGCCAGACAATCGCGAAGCCACTTTGGCCGCGTTGCAAACCGCTGCGCAAACGCATGATTTGATTTTGACGAGCGGCGGCGTGAGCGTGGGGGAGGAAGACCACATCAAACCGGCGGTGCAGCAGCTTGGCAGCTTAGATTTATGGAGCATTTCTATGAAGCCGGGCAAGCCGTTTGCTTATGGCCGCGTGAATCGGCAAACCAGCACCGCTCAGCCTGTGCTGACCGAAGGCCATGCGAGCGCTTCGACAAGTGCAGTGCGAACAGCGACTGATTTCGCTCACTTTATTGGTTTGCCGGGCAATCCTGTGTCTAGTTTCGTGACGTTTTTGCTGCTCGTGAGGCCGCTCCTGGCTAAATTGCATGGCCAATCTGGCGATTTGGGAGCTATCAATTCCATAGCGCTCCGTGCAGACTTTATAAGGGCTAAACCCGATAAACGCCGTGAATTTTTGCGCGCGCAGCGAAATTCACAGGGTGGGCTGGATCTTTTCCCCAATCAAAATTCCAGCGTGCTCACCTCTGCTGTTTGGGCCGACGGATTGATTGATCTGCCTGCTGGTGGCACGATTGCCCAAGGTGAGCTTGTTAATTTCATTCCTTTTTCCAATCTACTCTGATGTTTCATGTTTCCATCAAATACTTTGCCTCGGTGCGTGAAGCGCTAGGAAAAAGCAGCGAAGCGCTGCAAACGTCTGCTCTCACGGTCGCTGAGCTGCGAGACGAGTTAATCGCTCGCGGCGGCGCATTCGCGCAAGAGTTGGCCAGAGGAAAATCTGTGCGTATTGCACTCAATCACACGATGACAGACGACGATGCAGCGCTCTCAGAGGGCTGCGAAGTGGCCTTCTTTCCGCCTGTGACGGGGGGCTAAAACGATGAGTGCAGCCGCGCTATTACCCTCGCAGCCCCGCGTCGTGATTCAAACGCAAGACTTCAATCTTGCTACAGAAATAGAAGCGCTCCGTGCAGGCGATACAAGGGTGGGAGCGGTATGTAGCTTTGTCGGCACAGTGCGTGATCGCAATGATGGCTTGAATGTGAGCACGCTCGAGTTAGAGCACTACCCGGGCATGACGGAGAAATCTATTGAGGCCCTGATTGACGAGGCTCTAAAGCGCTTTGACATCTACGCCGCCCGCGTGATTCACCGCATTGGTGTGCTGCAACCACTCGACCAAATCGTGATGGTAGCCGTGACGTCTGCGCATCGCGGCAGCAGCTTCCAAGCTTGCGAATTCTTGATGGATTACCTCAAAACCCAAGCACCCTTCTGGAAAAAAGAGCAAACGCCGCAAGGGGCGAGATGGGTCGATGCACGGGTGAGCGACGACGCTGCGTTGGCTAAATGGGGGATTGCGGTTTCTAACGGTTGAAATGTCAATCCCTCAATTCAAATACTTAGGTCGCTCCCCGCCGCCAGAATTGCCTTCGCCCGGTAATGCAGGCTCAGCCGACGCCATAGCCACCGCCGTCATCCCAGCCCATTGAGAAGTGGCCACAGCTTTTTCAAGCAAATGCACAAAGCCATGCACCAATTTTTGCTCCAGCGCCACGCGAAAGCCGCGTGGGTTGGGATTGGGCTGGCCGTCGTCTAAGGGCAGTTTTTCGTTGAACGAGAGCTGGAGTTGGCCAGAAGGCAAGGGTGTGACGCTGATTTCTGTGACTAAGAGCGGTTCGGGGCCGAGTGGCAAGGCATTGGGCGGCTTGTAAGGCGTTTGGAAATCTGATTTTTGCAAAGACTCTTCGCGCTTGAATTCGGCCAGCATGGCTTGAGTTTGAGCGTCTGCGGTGGCCGCTGGCGAGATGGATGATGATTTCACAGCCTCTTGCTTGGCCACCCATTCAGCCACGATTTTTTGCAGCATGGGCTGCAGGCCCATCGTGAGGCGGCGTGTAAACCACAGGCGCAGCTCTTCGCTAGCGGTGGTGTTGATGCGCACCAAGATGCGGTCATGCTCTTGGATGTAGTTCACAGAAAGTTGATGAATATTCACTTTGGATGCCGGGTTGCTTGGTCTAGGTCAAATTCTATGCCTTGAAAAGCAGCAAATAGGACGTATCTTCTTCAGTAGTACTCAATCGAGGGACGTATTCATGAGACTCGACAAACTTACCACCAAATTCCAAGAGGCGCTTTCAGAGGCGCAAACGCTCGCATTAAAAGGCGATCATGCTTACATTGAGCCCGCTCACCTGCTAGCGGCCATGCTGCGCCAGGAAGACGGGCCGCGCGCGCTCTTGCAGCGGGCTGGCGTGAATCTTCCTGCGTTGGCTGCCGCGGCAGAAAACGGTATCAAAAAGCTAGCTCAAGTTCAAGGGCAGGAGCAGGTCACCGTCGGGCGCGATTTGGTGTCGCTGATTCAAGCGGCGGAGAAAGAAGGCATCAAGCGCGGCGATCAGTTTATTGCAGGCGAGTTGTTTTTGCTAGCGCTTTCTGACAGCAAG
This sequence comes from Variovorax sp., assembly GCA_031376105.1. Lineage (GTDB taxonomy): Bacteria > Pseudomonadota > Gammaproteobacteria > Burkholderiales > Burkholderiaceae_C > JANMDU01. The sequence continues at coordinate 18,786 of JANMDE010000494.1, forward strand.
ATCGATCTGGCCAAAGCTGCGAAAGAAGCGGGTTTGTCTCGCAAGAGCTTTGAGGCGGCGATTGACAGTGTGCGCGGTGGCCAAAGCGTGAACAGCGCAGATGCTGAAGGCCAGCGCGAAGCCTTGAAGAAATACTGCATTGATTTGACAGAGCGCGCTCGCATGGGCAAGCTCGATCCGGTGATTGGGCGCGACGATGAAATTCGCCGCGCGATTCAGGTGTTGCAGCGCCGCACGAAGAACAATCCTGTGTTGATTGGCGAGCCCGGCGTAGGCAAAACCGCGATTGTGGAAGGCTTGGCGCAGCGTATCGTGGCCGGTGAAGTGCCTGATTCGCTCAAAGGCAAGCGTGTTTTGTCTCTCGATATGGCTTCGCTTTTGGCGGGAGCCAAATTTCGTGGCGAGTTTGAAGAGCGATTGAAAACGGTGCTCTCTGAATTGGCCAAGGACGAAGGCCAAACCATTGTGTTCATCGACGAGCTGCACACGATGGTGGGCGCAGGCAAGGCCGAAGGTGCGATGGATGCGGGCAATATGCTCAAGCCTGCGCTGGCTCGCGGAGAGTTGCATTGCGTGGGTGCCACCACGCTGGATGAATACCGAAAATACGTGGAGAAAGATGCTGCGCTGGAGCGCCGTTTTCAGAAAATCATCGTGGGCGAGCCCAGTGTGGAAGCGACGATTGCGATTTTGCGCGGCTTGCAAGAAAAATACGAAGTGCACCATGGCGTGCAGATCACCGATCCGGCGATTGTGGCAGCGGCTGAGCTGAGCCATCGCTACATCTCAGATCGTTTTCTGCCTGATAAAGCGATTGACTTGATCGACGAGGCGGCAGCCAAAATCAAGATTGAGATGGATTCCAAGCCCGAGGTGATGGACAAACTCGATCGCCGCTTGATTCAATTGCAGATCGAGCGCGAAGCCGTGCGCCGCGAGAAAGACGATGCTTCTAGAAAGCGCTTGGAGTTGATTGAAATAGAAATCATTAAACTCAAAAAAGAAGCTGCTGATTTGGATGAAGTTTGGAAAGCAGAGAAGGCGCAAGCCCAGGGCAGTGCCCACATTAAAGAAGAAATCGATAAGCTACGTTTTCAAATTGAAGAGCTCACGCGAAAAGGCGAATTCAACCAAGTGGCCGAGCTGCAATACGGCAAGCTGCCTGGGCTTGAAAAGCAGCTCAGCGATGCGCATGCCAAAGAGGCTAAAAAAGGCAAAGGAGATGCCCCGCGCTTGCTTCGCACGCAAGTGGGCGTGGAGGAAATTGCCGAAGTGGTGGCGCGATCTACCGGCATTCCGGTCAGCAAACTCATGCAAGGCGAACGCGACAAGCTCTTACAAATGGAGACGCGATTGCATGAGCGTGTGGTGGGGCAAGAAGAGGCCATTACCGCAGTTGCCAATGCGATTCGACGCGCTCGCGCAGGCCTGTCTGAT